>JALXAI010000443.1 GCA_026992215.1 Desulfobacterales bacterium
TACCTGCGGAGGCGGCCAGGGAGATAAGGGAAAAGGCGGCTTTTGACGTGCGCAGGATTGAGGAGATAGAAAGGGAGACAAAGCACGACGTAATTGCGTTTCTTACCAACGTGGCTGAGCACGTGGGGGATGCTGCCAGGTATATTCACCTGGGATTGACTTCGTCCGACGTGCTTGATACGGCCTTTGCCCTGCAGTTGAAGGAAGCCTCTTCGATCATTGAAAGTGACCTGGAGCAGTTGTTGCGCACGTTAAGGCGACTTGCCTTTGAGCACAAGCTCACGGTAATGATCGGGAGATCTCACGGGATACATGCCGAGCCGATCACCTTCGGGCTCAAGCTTGCTCTCTGGTATTCTGAAATGACGCGCAATATTGAAAGGTTCAAGAGAGCGGCACAGTGTGTCGCCTACGGAAAAATTTCCGGTGCGGTAGGGACGTATGCGAACGTTGATCCCAGGGTGGAAAAACTTACATGCAAACGCCTCGGGCTGAAACCCGCCCCGATTTCCAACCAGATCATCCAGCGAGACCGTTACGCGGAATATTTTACGACCATAGCCATCGTGGGGGGGAGCATTGAGAAAATAGCAACTGAGATCAGGCACCTGCAGCGAACGGAGGTTCGGGAGGTCGAGGAATACTTTTCCAAGGGACAAAAAGGATCTTCGGCCATGCCTCACAAAAGAAACCCCATAGCCAGCGAGAACATGTGCGGTCTTACGCGGGTGCTTAGAGGAAACGCCTTTTCCTCCCTGGAAAATATTCCCCTGTGGCACGAAAGGGATATCAGTCATTCATCGGTGGAAAGGATTATAGCACCGGACAGTACCATACTTCTCGATTACCTTCTCAACAGGCTTAACAGGGTGCTGGACACCCTGGTGGTTTACCCTGAAAACATGATGAAAAACCTGAAACTTACCGGGCGACTCTTTTTCTCACAGCAGGTGATGCTGCACCTGACGCAAAAGGGAGTCTCAAGGGAGGACGCGTACAGAATGGTACAGAGGAACGCCATGAAGGCCTGGGAAGAAGGAAGAGATCTTCAGGAAATTTTGAGTGAAGACAGGGAAGTGATGTTCCTGGTAAGTAAAGAGGAGTTAGAAAGTATCTTTGATCTGGGTTATCATTTAAAGCACGTGGATACGATTTTCGAACAGGTATTTGGCAGGGAAGGAGCGGCTTGATGTTAATCGAAGCCATGACGATGAGAGAGTTTGAGGAAGGGCTCAAGCAGACAAAAAGTGTTATTGTTCCGCTGGGTTCTGTTGAAGAACACGGAAATCACCTGCCCCTGGGAACCGACACTATTCAGGCCTATGAAATTTCGGCGAGGGTGGGCGAGAAGATTGGCGTGTTTGTGTGTCCGCCGCTTTACTACGGGTTATGCAGGAGTTCAAGCAAGCATCCGGGAACGCTGTCCATAAAGGGGAGCACTTTAAGGAGCCTTGTTGTTGACCTAGTTGAAGCGCTCTACGGGCAGGGTTTAAGGGTGTTTCTGCTGTTCAGTGGCCATGCCGGCGGTACCCATCTTGCCATGATACTCGACGCAGCCGAGGAGATGCTGGATAAATTTGATGACATTACACTCGGTGTCATTTCGTACCTTGATATTGCCGATGAAGCATGGGCCGCCGAGCTTGAGTGTGAGAAGGATTCCCACGCAGGTGAATCCGAAACTTCGCTGATGACGTATTTGAGGCCCGGTTGGGTTAAGGGGACGAGCCCCGAGGAATACCCCGAGTTTCCAAAGTATATCCTGGTAAGAAACAAGCGTTCCTACTGGCAGGGTGGTGTGTGGGGAGATCCCGGGAAGGCCTCCGCCGACAAGGGAGAAAGATTGCTCCGCAGCGCTGTCGATTTCCTTGCCGGAGTCGTAAAAAAGCTGGAAAAGTTTCACGAAGAATCATTGTCAGACGTGGTGACATGAACAAGATGTCACGTGGTTCGGAAACAGCGATGATTCCCGAGCTGGTTGCTCCCGCCGGGAACCTGGAATCTTTTTTTGCGGCTGTGGAAGCCGGGGCGGACGCAGTTTACCTTGGCTTGAAAAAGTTTAGCGCGAGGCGGCTTGCCCGAAATTTCAGCCTTGAGGAACTTTCAAGAGTTATCGCGTTTGCCCGGGGAAAAGACGTAAAAATTTACGTGGCGCTAAACAGCCTTATTTTGCCCGCAGAGATTCCCGAGCTCGTGGAAACTCTGGCCATGCTGGAGAAGATCGGCTCGGACGCGCTCATCATTCAGGATCCCGCGGTACTTTACCTGGTCTTTAACTACTTCCCAGGCATCCGCCTGCACGGAAGCACTCTTATGGCGATTCACAACCACTGCGGAGCCCAGGAATTGAAAAAGCTGGGTGTGAAAAGGGTTGTGCTCGCTCGCGAGTTGAGCCTGGAGGAAATAAGGGAAATAAGGGAAAAGGCGGATATCGAACTGGAGGTCTTTGTCCATGGTGCCCTGTGCTATTCGTACTCCGGGCTGTGCCTGGCGAGCAGTTTTCTGGGCGGTAAAAGCGGCCTCAGGGGAAATTGCGTGCAGCCGTGCAGGAGATTGTACCGAAGCAGGGGTGAGAGAGGTTACTTTTTGTCGGCCAGCGACTTAAGCGCCATTGAAATTGTTCCCGAGCTCAAGCGTGCTGGTATCGAGGCGCTCAAGCTGGAAGGCAGGATGAAACCAGCGGAGTACGTCCACAGCGTTGTGAAGGCATACCGCCTGGTCCTTGATGCTCCCGAAAACAGGGAAAAAGAGGCCATAGGGGAAGCCCTTGAGATACTGAAAGGCGCACCGGGCAGAAAGCCTACGCCCGGGTACTTTCTGCAGGGGAAGAAAAAGGCGAACAGCCTCGATATACTGGCCCCGCACAGATCGGGTACGAGCGGGATATGGATAGGGACGGTTACAGGGAAAAGGGGAAGCGAGATAATTGTAAAACTGAGGCACGGGCTCGGTCCGGGAGATCGTTTACGCCCCGAGTCAGGTTCAGGCAAGGAAAAGCAGGCGTTTGTGGTAAAAGAGATCAGAAAGAAGGGGAAAAATGTCAGGGCCGGGAAAAAAGGGGATGTCATAACACTTCGAACCGGGGTCAACATAGATGTTGAAGACAAGCTTTTCAAAGTGGGAAGCAAAAGCAAGAGTCGATGGAGTTCTCATTCGAAGCTGAGTAAACAGCTTCCAGGACTCAAAAAAAACCTCTTTTCCAGGGATCCCGCGCTGGATGAATACTGTGCAGACGCCCTTGGTCGCCTCAGAGACGAGGGAAACAAGTGGAGCAGGCTTCCTGAAAGGAGTTACCTGAAGATAGGCGGGGTACACCTTTTGAGTGAAGCCTTCAAGTTCCCGGTTGACGATGTAATACTGCTTGCCACCAGGGAAAACCTGGAAAAGGTATCGAAAAGACGTTTCAGTCACGAACAATTTGATCGTTTCGGATGGTTTATTCCTCCTATAATCCTTGAGAAGGACATCGAGTATTACTCGAATGCTATAGCGTGGTACGTGGAGAGGGGATTTAACTACTGGTGGATAAACAACTGGTCGCATTTCAAGTTTTTCGAAAACCGGGGCGTGAAGTTGGTCGCTGATTCGAGTTTCAACGTAAGCAATAACGTTGAATTGTGGGTCTACAGGAATTGGGGTTGCAGGGCGGCTGTGCTGTCGTGGGAAATGAGCAGGCAGGACATAGCCAGACTGGTAAAGAGCAGGCCCCCGCTACCGGTTTACATGACGGTCTACGGGTATCCTCCGATCTTTACTTCCAGGATCAAGCCCCCGGTAAAAAGCTCCAAAATAAGCCTTGAGGGTGATAAAAGATCATCCTTTCGTGTTACTGACCGGGAGGGGGTTTGCATAATATCTCCTTCATGGCCGGTTAATCTTTTTGAATATCTGGACGAGATCAAATCCTTGGGAATAAGAAATTTTGTCATTGATTGTTCCCATTCTCACTGTGATAAAAGGGAACTTACAAGGGTGGTAAGCGGTTACAGGAGGGAACGAACAGACTTGCCGAGGAGCCGATTTAACTACGAAAGATCGGTAGGATAAACAGGATACCTGTACTGAGCTCAGTCGAAGTACCTGTACTGAGCTCAGTCGAAGTACCTGTACTGGGCTTTATTGAGACATGGGAGAAGGAGAAGGGATGAAAGGGACAGACTTCGTCCATTTGCACGTACACACCGAATACAGTCTGCTTGACGGGGCTATTCGTTTAAGAGATCTCTTCGAGACGGTAAAGGCCTACGGTATGAACGCTGTGGCCATGACTGATCACGGCAACCTTCATGGCGCTCTGGAATTTTATGAAAAGGCCACCAAGAGTGGTATTAAGCCTATCATAGGTTGCGAGGTTTACGTGGCTCCCGGGAGCAGGTTTGACAGGGCACCAAAAGACAGAAACGAAAAGGAACGCAATTATCACCTGATATTGCTTGCCGAAAATTACAGTGGTTACAGGAACCTGATCAAACTGGTTACGGCGGCTCACCTGGAGGGATTTTACTATAAGCCCAGGATTGATAAGGAGATGCTGAAGGAGTGCCATGAAGGCCTCATAGGGATGTCTGCGTGCCTGAAAGGGGAAGTTGCGGTAAATCTTGCTAACGGTAACGTTGAAGATGCCAGAAGTGCGGCGGAAGAATATGCCCGCATATTCGGGAGTGATAATTTTTTCCTTGAGATTCAGGCAAACGGTATCCCGGAGCAGGAAATCGTAAACAAGGGTTTGATACAACTTGCAAGGGAGCTGGGGCTGCCCCTGGTGGCGACCAACGACTGTCATTACATGAGAAAAGAAGACAGCAGAGCTCACGATGTTCTGCTCTGCATACAGACGGGTAAAGCGGTTCAGGACCAGAAACGGCTCAGGTTTTCCACCGAGGAGCTCTATTTCAAATCGCCAGCTGAAATGGAGGCCGAGTTTTCTCACGTACCCGAGGCACTATCCAATACGCGAGTGATTGCTGACCGCTGCAACGTTGAGCTGACTTACGGGAAGCACATTTTCCCTTACTTTCCTCTTGAAGAAGGTGTATCGGCGGAAGAAACCTTTGCGGAAGTTGCGCGGCAAGGGCTTGAACAAAGGCTGGAAGAGATAAGAAAAAAAGAAGCGGCTTTCGATGAGGAAAAGGAAAAGGAATACAGGGAGAGGCTTGAAGAGGAAATTCGGGTAATAACGGAGATGGGCTTTGCGACGTATTTTCTGATCGTCGCTGATTTTGTCAACTATGCGAAGAAGGAAAAAATCCCGGTGGGACCGGGGAGAGGGTCAGCGGCTGGGAGTCTGGTGGCATATTGCATGGAGATTACCGACATTGACCCGATCAAGTACGAGCTTCTGTTCGAGCGGTTTTTAAACCTCGAAAGGGTTAGCCTGCCTGATATAGATGTGGATTTTTGCATCAACGGCCGGGAACGCGTGCTTCAGTATGTATCAAAGAAGTATGGCAAGGACCACGTGGCGCAAATAACAACCTTTGGAACCCTCCAGGCTCGAGCCGTTATTCGCGACGTGGGACGTGCGCTCGGAATGCCGTATAACGAGGTCGATAAAATTGCGAAACTGGTTCCCACGGGCAAAAAGGTGACGCTGAAAGAAGCGCTGAAGCTTGAGCCTTCGCTGCAGGAACTGGCGGAAAAAAAGCAAACCGTTCGCGAATTGTTTGATGTTGCCATGGCTCTCGAAGGGCTCCCCAGGCATTCGTCCACCCACGCGGCGGGAGTTGTCATTGCGGATAAACCGCTTACCGAGTATGTGCCGTTGTACCGGGGAAACAAGGGTGAGGTGGTTACCCAGTTTCCCATGGAGTACGTTGAAAAAGTCGGTTTGATTAAGTTTGATTTCCTTGGCTTGAGGAACCTCACCGTAATTGACAACGCCGTAAAACTGGTACGGGAAAATCACCAACCCGATTTCGATATCAGGAAAATTCCCCTGGATGATCCCAGAACCTTTGAACTTCTCAAATCGGGTGATACCCTGGGTGTTTTCCAGCTTGAGAGTTCGGGGATGAGAGACATCCTCGTGCGGCTGGCGCCGGAAGACTTCACGGATATCATAGCGCTGGTTGCTCTCTACAGGCCCGGGCCGCTCGAAAGTGGAATGGTGGAAAACTTTATTCAGGCAAAGCACGGGAAGATTCCCGTTACCTTCGAGCTTGAAGAGCTGCGCCCCATTCTCGGTCCGACCTACGGGATCATTCTTTACCAGGAACAGGTGATGAAAATAGCCAATGTGCTGGCCAATTACAGCCTTGGGGAAGCAGATATATTGCGGCGTGCCATGGGAAAGAAAAAGCCGGAAGTTATGGCGGCTCAGCGCGAGCGCTTCATGAAGGGGGCGATGGAAAATAAGATTGATCCCCGGAAAGCCTCGCACATCTTCGATCTAATGGAAAAATTTGCCGGATACGGCTTTAACAAGTCTCACTCGGCAGCCTATGCCCTTATTGCTTACCAGACGGCTTACCTCAAGGCAAATTACCCCGTGGAATTCATGGCGGCGCTGTTAAACAGTGTTCAGGGTGATACTGACAATATCCTGAAGTTGATAAACGAATGTCGGGATCATGGTATAGAGATTCTTCCACCAGATGTGAATGCCAGCGAAGACAGTTTCACTGTAAAGGGAAACAGGATTCGATTCGGGCTTGCGGCCGTAAAGAATGTTGGACACGGTGCCGTAAATGCTATCATCTCGACGCGGAAGGCACAGGGACCCTTCAAGTCGATTTATGACTTCTGCGAACGGGTACCGTCCAACCAGGTAAATCGCAGGGTGATTGAAAACCTGGTTAAGTGCGGAGCTTTTGATAGCATACATCCCCAGCGAAGCCGGGTGTACGCTGCCCTGGACGATGCCATCGCCAGGGGACAGGAGCTTGACAAGGAGCAGAAAAACGGCCAGCTGAGCCTGTTTGGATTCATGGGAATAGAGAGCACGGCGGACGAGGAGCTTCCTGAAGTTGCCGATTGGGACATGAAACAGAGGCTGGCGTTCGAGAAGGAGGCTCTGGGATTGTATGTTTCTGGGCATCCCATGGATTCCATAGAAGGAGAAGTGTCACATATCTGTACCGTCACAACCGGTACCATATCGGAAGAAAGAGACGGGGCTCAGGTCATCATATGCGGGCTTCTTACCCTTATCAAGGAAATAACCACCAGGAAAGGCGAAAGAATGGGCTTTATTAATCTCGAGGACAGATATGGAAGTATAGAAGTGGTTGCCTTTCCCGAAGTGTACGAGAAAATCCTGCCCAGGCTGGGTACAGATGAACCGAGCGTGCTCGTGGGGCATTACCAGCGAGACGAGAAAAAAGGGAAAATTATAGCTTCCAGGGTACTATCGCTGGATGAGGCCCAATCCGAAGCTATAAAGTCTTTGAGGCTTTACCTGAACGGAAACAGGGTTGAAGAAAAAACCCTGACAAGGATAAAGCATACCCTGCAGAGTTCACCGGGCGAATGCCCAACCCTGGTACACGTCTTGATCCCGGGGCACAGCGAGACTATAATTGCTTTAAATGGTGAGCTGAGGGTAAACCCTACGGGGGCGCTGCTCTCTGAGCTCCGTAAGCTCCTCGGCAACGACAAAGTCAGACCAGAACTTGCCGTCAATGGTTATGATTCAAGGAGAAATGGCTTATGATCGAAGCTTACAGTTTCGGAAACATAAGGGTTGACGGAAAGAAATATACGTCTGATATAAAAATTCTCCATGGTAACGTGATTTCAAACTGGTGGCGAAAGACCGGTCACGAAGTTGATGTCGATGACGTGACAGATATTCTTGATTCCGGGATCGAGATACTGGTTGTCGGTCAAGGACAACCTGGTCTCATGAAGGTCTCTCCTGCTCTTCGTAACGAACTCGAAAAAAGGGGAATAAAATTAATCGAAAAACCAACGGCCGAGGCTTACAAGGAATTCAACAGGCTCTTTTCGGAGGGCAAAAAGGTTGCGGGAGCCTTCCATCTCACCTGTTAATCGATGTGTTAGCCCGAGGTGATGAAACGCTCACTTCGACTAAGCTCAGCACAAGCCGGGAGGGGGATGAATCTCATTCGGTAAGCATCAAGAAACCGACAAAAGCAACTTGGCACGGATTGTGTCTGCATTAGCCGTCCTGCTGTCCGGGATCGGAACAAGCAGGAGTTGCCGAAACGAGTCATGAAATGGGGCAGGTCCGATAGGCGTAGCCGCTGCCGGGTACGGACATGGAATCCGCCTGGTGAGGCTTGTGCATAATTGCACTTTTTTTCTTGTGTTTGGCCTCTATCCTGTGCTATTTAAGGACGTTAAAATTCCGGCGTGTATTTTATGAGATACCTTAAAAGCCCTCGGGAACATTATATATTCGGGATGAATGGGTTTTCAAGTGGAACTTCTTTAAGGAAGAGGATCCAGGGGTTTTGATCAAGGAATCCGGAGGACAAAAGGAACCGAAAAGGAGGTAAAAGTGAATATCGCAGTTTTAATCAAACAGGTACCTGATACGGAAACAGTAATCAAGATTGCGGATGATGGAAAATCAATAAAAACCGATGATATCAAGTGGATCATGAACCCGTATGACGAATATGCGGTAGAAGCGGCTTTGAGATTGAAAGAAAAAACTAGGGGCAAGGTGACCATAATTAGCACGGGTCCTCAAAGGGTGGTGGAATCTATCAGAACAGCTCTTGCCATGGGTGCCGACGAAGGAGTGCTGGTTGATGATCCGGCATTGGAAGGCAGTGACGTATTTGGAGTGGCGAAAGCGTTGGCCGCTGTGGTTAAAGAATTGAATCCGGATGTCATCTTATGTGGTCACAGAGCGGTTGATTACGACGAGGGGCAGAGGGGTGCCGCGGTAGCCGAGATGCTCGGGCTGCCTCATATTCCGTTTGCTGTGGCCATTGACGTCGACGATGGTGCCACGAAGGTAAAGGTGGACAGGCCGGTGGAAGGTGGAAAAATGTCCCTGGAAGCATCGTTGCCTGTTTTGATAACCCTTGGTGGAGCCCATGCTATCTGGAACCCGAGGTACGCGTCTTTGCCCGGGATTATGAAGGCCAAGAAGAAGCCCCTGGCGACAAAGACTCTCTCTGATCTCGGAATAGATTCATCCGAAGTGGGTCCTGATGCAAGAAAGATAAGGATCATAAGCATGGAAATGCCTCCGGAAAGAGAACCGGGTAAGATCATCAACGGAGACCTCGACACCGAGGGCAAGGCCAAAGAGCTTGTCCGGGTGCTGAAGGAAGAGGTAAAGATACTGTAGAGAGGCGTTTTTGTTAATTGAAAGATGACAACAAAGAGAGTTCGAATAGAGACAAGGAGATAGAATATGGCTGGCGGAGTTTGTGTCTTAACGGAATTTCAGGATGGTGATTTCAGGAAGGTTTCCTACGAGGTGGCAAGTGAAGGGAAACGGGTTGCAGATGCTCTTGGATGTGACCTGTGTGCCGTTGTTCTTGGAAGTGGCATAGGTGATAAGGCCGGTGTTCTGGGCAAGTATGGTGTGTCCAGGGCAATTGTTGCAGATGACGAGCGCCTTGCCAATTATACTGCGGAAGCTTATGTTCCGGTTCTTTCCGAGATATTGAAGGAACTGGAGCCGGACGTGGTGCTTCTCCCTGCTTCCCTGAACGGAAAAGACCTGGGTGCGCGCCTGGCGGCGCACCTGCAAACGGGACTGGCCATGGATTGTACCGAGTTCAAGGTAGAAGATGGAACCATTAAAGCCAAGAGGCCTTTGTTTGCGGGCAAGTGTTTCGGATGGTATGAATGGGATTCTTCCGCACGGCCCCAGATTGCTTCTTGCAGGCCCAACGTGTTTGAAAGAACCGTGGTTGATGAAGGGGCAAGTGCTGAGATATCCGCGGTAACGCCGGCTGTTCCTTCCGAGCTCAAGGTACAGGTAGTGAGTGTTGAGAAGGAAGAAGGAGGAAAGATCGACCTTACGGAAGCGGAAGTTATCGTTTCCGGTGGCCGCGGGATGAAGGGACCGGAAAATTTCAAGATGCTGGAAGAACTGGCGCAGTTGCTCGGTGCGGCTGTAGGTGCGTCTCGTGCGGCAGTTGATGCCGGTTGGCGTCCGCATTCCGACCAGGTGGGACAAACCGGGAAAGTGGTAACACCGAACCTTTATATCGCGGTAGGGATTTCGGGAGCCATCCAGCACCTGGCGGGAATGGGATCATCCAAGTATATCGTAGCGGTGAACAAGGATCCTGATGCACCGATATTTTCCAAGGCCGATTACGGGATTGTGGAGGATCTTTTCAAGTTTATCCCGATTTTTACCGAAGAAGTGAAGAAGGCGAAAGGATAAGCGAATCTTGACAACGCGTGACATATAGCTGACTGCTACCGGCTGAAATTCGCTGAATATCAAATAATATGTGCTGGCTAAACAACATCGTTTAGCCAGCTTTTCCATTTTATTAAGAAGCTGTGAATAAGGCTGAAGTTCTAAACGAGTTCGATAGGAGGGAGACGATATGACACCGGGTTATTTCCCAGGAAACATTTTATTTCTGGTTATCTTCCTGGCAGCCAATGCGTTCTTTTTTTACAGTGTATACAAGCTATACAGGATAATGCTTCTCGGTAAGCCCGAAGACAGGTTCGGCCAGTATGGCGAGCGAATAAAATCCGTGCTGGCTTTCGTATTCGGCCAGAAAAGGGTGCTCCGTGAACCCTCGGGGATAGGGCATTTCCTTATTTTCTGGGGTTTCATGGTAATCACCATCGGAAGCATCGAAACCTTTGGCGTGGGAATATATCACAACTTTAGTTATGAACCGATAATAGGAAAATTTCTCTACAACATCCTTTACCTGGTCCAGGACATCTTTTGTGCTGCAGTTCTCGTGGCTCTTGCGGTGGCTCTTTACCGCAGGTTTGTTATAAAACCCTTGCGGCTCGAGAGCGATGATCCGAAGGCCACGAAGCTTGATGCGCTGATAATTATCGGTTTGATCGCGGTGCTGATTATCCTCCTTTTCGGAAGCAGGGCTACGGATGCCCAGCTTTACGCGAAGGGCGAGGGAAAGTACTTCCCGCCGCTTGCCATTATTTCCCAGATCCTGGCTCTGGCTTTCTCAGGTGCCAGCGTTAACACCCTGAAATTCTGGAACACCTTTTTCTGGTGGGCGCATACCATCGTGATTCTGGCCTTTCTCGTTTACATACCCTATTCCAAGCATCTTCACCTGCTCGCTGCTATTCCGAACGTCTTTTTCAGGAGGCTCGGCCCCGTGGGCGAGTTGAGCAAGATGGATCTTGAGGACGAAGAAGCCGAAAGTTTCGGGATTGCCAAAATAGAAGATTTTACCTGGAAGCAACTGCTTGACCTTTATGCCTGTACCGAGTGCGGAAGGTGTGCTGAGAACTGTCCTGCAACCCTCACGGAAAAGCCACTTAACCCCAAGTACGTTATTCACCACATGAAGGAGCATCTGAAGAAGAAGGGAGAACTTCTTCTGGCAGGCGGTGGAAATGGTTCCGGGGAAGGAGATACGGTCAACCAGGGACAGGAAGAAGGGGCGCAGGAGACCAAGAGCGAGCTTGACAGGGCATTGATAGGGGATGTTGTCCCGAAAGAGACTCTATGGTCCTGCACTACATGCGGAAATTGCATGGAAAACTGTCCCGTATTCATAGAGCACGTGCACAAGTTCGTGGATATGAGACGCTATCTCGTGCTCACGGAAAGTGATTTTCCCGCCGAGGTTGCCACGGTTTTCAGAAACTGGGAAACCAACAGCAACCCTTGGGGCATCGGGTTTGCCCAGAGAGGTGATTGGGCTAAAGATCTTCCCGTCAAAACGCTCGCTGAAGACTCCAACGTCGAATACCTGCTTTACGTGGGCTGCGCGGGGTCCTTTGATGACCGGGGACAGAAAGTGGCCAGAGCGGTGGTAAAGCTTTTGAACGAAGCGGGTGTGAGTTTTGCCATACTGGGACAGGAAGAAAAATGCTGTGGCGAGACAGCCAGAAGAATTGGGAATGAATACCTTTTCCAGATGATGGCCGCGGATCTGGTGGAAACCATTAACGGATACGGGGTGAAAAAAATCATCGTAACATGTCCCCACGGGTACAATTGCCTGAAAAATGAGTATCCGCAGTTCGGTGGTGAATGGAAGGTGTACCATCACACGGAAGTGCTGGATAAACTGGTAAAGGAAGGGATGCTGACCCCGACGAAGTATGTTAACAGAAACATCGTGTTTCACGATTCCTGCTACCTGGGACGGTACAATTCCGTTTACGAACAGCCGCGCAACGTGATCAAGGCCATACCCGGCACGGTTTTAAGCGAGATGGACAGGCATCGTCACAAGTCATTTTGCTGTGGTGCAGGTGGCGGGAGAATGTGGATGGAAGAAACCCTGGGGAAGAAGAAAATCAACGACGAGCGAACCGAACAGGCACTGCGGTGCAACCCGGATATCATTGGGGTAGCCTGTCCGTTTTGTACCACCATGTTCGAGGACGGACTGAAGGCCAAGGACCTGGAAGAAAGCATCAAGGTATATGACATAGCGGAACTTCTGGCCATGTCCGTAGAGTTTAAAAAGTAAAATCAGTGCGGGGGGATTACCCCCCGCTCAAGAAAGCGAAGGAGACTCAATCCTTCCAATTCCTCCTCCAACCTGCTATCATAATTCAAGCACATCCAGCTTTCGGGTCTTGCAAGACACCAATCCACCAGAAACTTTTAATTGGTCGGGGGCAGAGATGGAAAGAATATGGCACAGGTTTTACGATGAAGGTGTACCCACCAGCATTGAATATCCGGAAAGAACTGTTCCTCATTTCCTGCTTGATGCCGCTAAGGAATATCCGAGAAGGACTGCAACGAATTTCCTGGGAGCCACCATGTCTTATTGTGAGCTGGCGGGCCAGGTTAATCGGCTTGCCGCGGCTCTTCTGGACATCGGAATAAAAAAGGGAGAAAGAGTCGCAGTGATGCTTCCCAACTGCCCCCAGGCCGTGATCTCTTACTACGCGATATTGAGAATCGGTGCTGTGGCAGTGATGACGAACCCGATGTATGTAGAGCGGGAAATGGCGTATCAGTTTGAAAATGCAGGTGTAAAGGCATTAATTATCCTTGATCACCTGTTTCCGAAGGCGGATAAGATTCTTGGTGATACCGAAATAGAAACGGTAATCGTAACGAGCTTGAGAGAATATCTACCATGGTATCTGAGCCTCCTCTATCCTTTGAAAGCCAGAAAACAAAAC
>JALXAI010000444.1 GCA_026992215.1 Desulfobacterales bacterium
AAGACCCCACGCCTTTTTCAATTCTATCGCCCTGGATCTCGATTTCTGATCCAATTTTTGTTGAATTACTTTTTCCAGGTATTCTTCAGCCTGCTTGTTTCTTCCAAGTTCATGAGACAGAATCGCCGCGTGCAGTTGAATAACGGGAACGTCCGGTGACTTCGACAGCGCATCCTGGATATAGTTCCATGCAGCGTTTAATTTCCCCTGTTTGTACGCAATCCAGCCTGCCGTATCAAGAAAGTTAGCGGTGTTTGGTTTAAGAGCAAGTGCCTGGCTGATCATATCTGCCGCTTTCTGCAGGTCATCCTTGTTATCGGAATACTCCGCATAGAGGTAGGCCAGATTATTTAACAGGACAGGAGACTTTTTGTATTTTGCCAGAAGCTCTTTGTACACGCTTATTGCTTCCCTGTATTTCCCCTGGTATTCGTACAGGGTGGCAAGATTCAGACCAATGGCCGGTGACTTCGATTTCCCGTATATGTCTTCCACTTGCCTTGTTGCGTCGGCAATCTTTCCCTGCTTCAAATATATATCGGCCAGTGCCCGATATGCCCCGGGCCAATTGGGAGCAAGTTCGGCTGCCTTCTTAAAGGCCTTTTCGGCTTCTTTCAGATCCCCTTTGGATGCGAGGGTGGCTCCCATGTAATAGTAAGCCAGGGCTGATTTAGGCCTGAGTGTAACCTCCTTTTTCACAACCTGAAGCGCAGCCGCGTTATCTCCTTTTGCAAGGTAGGCTTTAACAAGAGCGGGAACAGCCACCTGCCACCCGTTTTTCGTAGCATATGCCTTTTTGAACCATTCGATAGCTTCATCCGTTTTTCCCTGAGCCAGTTTCAGCCGCCCCATTTCCATGTAGCCGAGCGGATTTTTGGGTTTTGCGCTTACGAGGTCAAGGAAATCCTTTTGGGCATCGCCATATTTTTTTATCGAAGCATAGATCTCGCCTCTTACTTTCTTGAAAATAACATCGTTGGGGGAAATGGTAAGCCCCCTGGTCAGGGTGCTGATCGCCTGCTGGTAATTTTTCTTGAAGAGATAGAACCTGACGAGTTCAAGCCTCAGTTTCTTGTTCCCGGGACTGGTTTTCAATGCCTTTTTTAACGTGTCAATTGCGACGGATTCTTTTTTATTTAGCATCTGGCATCTTGCCAGCAAAAGCTGGGCTTCAACGTTATTTGGTTGGGCCACCGCAACCTGGTTTAGATGAATCTCGGCATCTTCCAGCTTATTTCTCACTAGAAGTATCTTGCCCAGAAGCAGGTGAGCGGCCATATTGCCCTGGTTTTCCTTGAGAACCCTCTTACAGAGATTTTCTGCCCTATCCCAGTCGGCCTGTTGGGCGTAAAGTGTTGCTTCCGCAAGTATTATTTTTTCCCGATCTTCCTTTTCAAGGTCCTGCCCGGCAGTTTCCTGGAGCTTCTTCAAGGCTTCTTCTACTTTTCCTTCGCTGGCAAGCACGTTCGCATATCCCACCACTGCCACCACGTCCTTAGGATTATCTTTTACAAGCTTCTCAAAAATCGCCTTTGCCTTCTTGAGATCATTTTGCCTGCGCCAGAATTCTGCCACAGCTTTCATCATGTCCGGGGTTTGAGGGAGCCCCTGAAAGGCCTTTTTTGCTTCTTCGGTAAGGCCAAGGCGCTCGAGAGCCTGGGCCCTGAACAACTTGAGTTTCACCTCCGGGTTCGCCTGAACCATAAGGTCGAGTTCCTTCTTTGCGCCCTGGCGATTTCCCTCTTCGAGGTAGTACTGAGCCAGAAACAGATACGACGAGGGGTCTTTGGGATCGAGCTTTCTCCATCTAGTCAGGGCAGCCATCATGGCCTTGTTATCACCAAGCTCCTTGTAGCAGACACATAACAGGATCTGGGCGTCCTTATTTTTTTCTCCGTCTTTAACAGACGATAAAACCTTTATCGCCTCACTATACTTCTTCTCCGCAATCAGGGCTCGCGCCCTGACGATACTCACCCTCGGCTCATCTGCAGAAGGGTTTTTGAGTTGATCCAGTTCCTTCAGGGCCATTTTGCCCTGTCTTGCAGAAGCAAGCAGAGCTGCCACTTCAAGTCTTGCCCTATCGTAAGACGGATCGGTGTCAAGAGCGCTGCGAAACGCGGCATAGGCTTTCCTGTATTTCTTTTCCTTGAGATACGCCTTGCCCAGGGAATACATTGCTTCGACGTTCTTGGGATCAAGTTGAAGGGCATTTTTGAATTCGAGAATAGCCCTTGTAGCATCGCCCTTTTCAAGAAGCGCGTTACCTTTCTTTATGAACCCGTTTATCTTTTCTTCCTTGCTGCTGCACCCTGCCAGGAACAGAATCACCAGGATTCCGGCTAAGACAATCAACAAAGCATTTGCACGCCTATTTCTTTCCACCAAAAACCTCCCAGAATTTGCTGTTTTTTCTTTTTAAAGGCTCCTCCGCTTCTTCTTCGAAAGACGCCAGTTTCTTTTGAGCCTCCTTAAACTTGTATCCAAGCGCAACCAGTTTTTGTTCAAGCTCACGACTGCGTTCTCTTTCCCTGGTGAGCATTGCCTGAAGGACGCCCACGAGCTTATCTTTTTCAGCAGTTTCCAGCATGTTCATTCGCATCTCGAGGGCTTCCAACCGCCCGATCACGCGAGACAGCATGTCACGTACCCCGGTCATCTCTGTCGAGCCATGATCCTCCCGAGCTTTCGCCGCAGGCAGTTCTTTCCCCTGTTGTGTCTTTTCCTCTATAAAAGCTACCAGAAGCTCGTTGTCTTTTATTACCCTCTCCACCATTTCCCTTGAAACCTGCCTCAGGTCATCGGCAAAGGCGTAAGTCAGGCATGCATCACAAATCGAATTGATTACCCTTGGAATCCCCTTCGAAAGCTGGCCTATACTATCGACAGCGTCCTCCAGAAACAAAGGCTCAGCGTCCGAATAACCGGCTACCTTCAGTCGATGATCTATGTAGTTGCCTACCTCGTTAAGGGGCAGGGGAGTGAGATGAAAGTGGACAGATATTCTCTGGGCGAGCTGGGCAAGTGAGTGATCTGACAGGCGTTCCCTGAGCTGAGGTTGCCCCACGAGGATTATCTGGAGCAGGAAATCGGAGCCCACTTCAAGATTTGACAGCATCCGGAGCTCTTCAAAGGTCTCGGTAGGCAAGTTCTGCGCTTCGTCAACTATCACCACGCATCTATTTCCCTTTGAATACTCCTCGATAAAATGCTCGGCAAGCGTATCGAAAAGATCCGTTTTTGCCCTGGAAGGTGCATCCAGCTCAAATTCCCGGGCCAGCATTTCAAGGAAAGAAACCGGATCAAGATTCGTGTTGAAAACCATGGCCACGTCAAGAGAATCCTTGACCTTCTCAAACAGGTACTTCAAAAGCGTTGTTTTACCTGCCCCCACGTCGCCTGTGAGAGCAAGAAAACCAACATTGTGAACTATTCCGTACTCGAGGTGAGTCAGGGCAAGGTCATGAACCTTGCTTAGATACAAGAACTCAGGATCCGGTGACAGTATAAAAGGTCTTTTTTTGAGCCCGAAAAATTTCCTGTACATGTCGTCTCGAAACGTGCTTACGTGAAAAAATCTGCCCCATTTCATATCATTAAACCAGAATATTCCGGATAAGTCCAGAAAAACATGGCAAAAAACAGGTAACGAGCAATCCATAATGAACCTGAAGTCGCGTGGGAAAAGGGCACACTCAATACTCACACGGGGTTGGTGTGCCAGGTATTAGGGGCTGATGTGGAATTCACCGTGTTTCCGGGTGTGGAGGACAAAACTGTTTTTTGCCTTGATCGCAGACTACCAGTATCTTATCCCGGCATATGATAAGGTCGTGCATGCCGTGGTCTTATGCATCACCCCCCTCGGTCAGCAGGGTAATTGAGGCCTTTTCCGATCATTTGCCGGCATTTCCTGAAATGATGAAGTTCAGGACGAGAAAAAGTGCCGTGCTTTTCGAATGCCCTATCTTGAAGATATCCGGTACTTATTTTCGTTTGATGAGCCCCCTGGCATGGAGTATTTCAGCGATCTGAAC
>JALXAI010000445.1 GCA_026992215.1 Desulfobacterales bacterium
TATCGTGTATTGAAATATTCACGGAGAAGTTTCATAATTTGATTCTTGATGATCAAAACGAAGTTATCGGGATCAATGACTATACGAACTCGTTGAAAATCGAACTGAACTCCGTGGGCGGACAAATCAGTATTATCAATAGTTCAGGCGGTGGTGCATGGACTGTTGTTCAATGCCGGGACGGAAAGATTTCTCTGGATGCAAAAAACATAGATATCACTGGCTCAAGGACCACCTCAATAAAGGGTGCTGGTGGGAAAGTTGTTATCGATCCCGCGGGGATACTGGTGGATGCGGGAGGTAAGCCGGTTACGATCAAGGGGGGGGTGGTAAAGTTAAATTGTTAAGTGAGTGAGAATATTTTTCCCGAGGTGTTGAGGATATACAGGGGTATGCTCCGAGAGATAAATTCCCGGCTCACTTGGCTCCCTGGCGGGTGAAGACTATGGTTAATAGTGCCACCATGATGCTGCTGGCAGTCAGGAAGACCGGCAGTAAAAAGATTTTCCACAGAGACCCGTAAACGCGTGGTGAATCGGCCTGTGGGAGGAATTGCTTGTGGTATACGCGTGGATATTTGAGCCTGGTGTCGTAGTAAATGGAGGTTTTTTCTCCGACTCCTGGACCACCGGGCCCTCCCACGTAATCGAGGGCCTGAACCTTTTCCCCCGAGGGAAGGGTAAATTCATAGAGGCGGGTGAAGTTTGAAGTGGTAGAATTGGGTTTGTGGAATACAATTATATCTACCACGGTTGCAGGTGCTTTTCTCATGTGGGTCACAAGGAGAAGAGTACTGTACCACTTGCAGCCTGTTATAACAAGTAGTATCAAAAAGGGTAACCAGCAAAGGATTGCTTTAGCGGACACAACAAACCACCTGTACAAAAGGTATTGATACGGGATTTTTGATTATATGATTTTTCCCACTTGGTCAAGGGGTGGATTTGTGGGCAGCGATTGATAAGAAAGATTGTTGACATACTGAACCAGTTAAAAGTTGGAGGTTAACACGGTGAAAGGGATTAGCATAAGGGAAACAACCTGTAATAAAGGGGCCGAAAATCGCGAAGACTTGTTACTCCTGCCTGCAGGGGACCCAGAGAACGAAGAAAATCAGGTGTACAGTAAAAGGATTGTTTTATTCCCATCGGGTCGCAGGGCCTCCTTTAAAAACTCGGATGGTGAGGACCTGTTGATTGTAAAAAATCCCGAGGGCTTCGTGGAACTCATGGTTAGGTTTACGGACGCCGGTCCCGTTTTATACTTTCAATCGGCTGCACTGGACATCAAGAGCAGGGGGGACTTTGCCGTGGATTGCAAAAAATTCCGGGTGCGGGCAAAAGAATGCATTGATTTAACATCAAAAGGGGATTTAGTTCAGGATGTCCACGGCAAGATGGAAACGAAGGTAGTAGAAGAGTCTGTTACAAAAGCGAGAAAGATAGAAATAAAATCAACCCTCGGTGATGTTGATATCAAAGCCAACGATGATGTTCATTTAAGGGGAGAAAGAATAAAACTCAATTGCTGAGTGAGAGACACAGGAAAAGGCACTCGCGGGAAAAGGGTTTTTTGGGCTCTGTAAAATCCCTTACGGATATTCCATAAGGGGTTTTACCGTAAGTGCCCCAAAAAGTCCGAGACACGAAGAGAAAAACTTGTTTCACGGGCTTTCACATCAGCATTAAGGCGCGCTTAAAAGTCAGAAAGTTCTCATCGAGCTTTTCGAAATTTGGAAAATATCATTTCCGAAGTGTCTTGATCTGTAAAGCGGGGTCATTGAGATGGATTTTGTTAACGAGACACCATTTTACGCTGATATGATTCGCACGGCCATGTCTACCGATTTTGAAGGCCCGTTTCTGGTTGTGGTGGTACTCAAGGTCACGTATGAAGTGGGGGATGACGGGAAAGTCAGGATTGCCGAAAAACAGGTGCCACTCCAATACGAGGAGAAAAAAACGGACCTCGGAGTATTGCCTGGAGATTTTGCATGTCAAAAACCACTCGTGGATTTCATGATTCTTGGACGTGCGTATGCTCATGGAGGGGACCCGACCGAACAAATGACTGTAAGACTTAAAGTCGGGAAATTCGAAAGGAAGCTTTTGGTCTTCGGTGACAGGAAATGGATAAAAAAGGAAAACGGCCTGGTGCCCTCGGATCCTGAACCATTTACTACGATGCCAGTTTCGTATGATAATGCGTATGGCGGGGTTGCCAAGGCTTTGGGATATGATATTCCTCATCCTTACAACCCCGATGGCAAAGGTTACGTTTTAGAGGAAAAGTATGCCGAGGGGCTCTCTCTTCCCAACATCGAGGACCCTGAAGACTTGATCACCAGTTGGGATTGCCGCCCGATCCCGGCAGGATTTGCGCCGGTGCCGGTTGCTTCTATGTTTACAGTCGATCGTGGTGTTGAAATTGACGGGGAAAGAATGCAGCAGCAGATCAGGCCGGAGATATTTCAGTGCGCCCATCCAAAGCTTACATTCCCTGAAATTTCTCCAGGGTCCGAGGTTCTTGTGGAAGGGATGACTGACAACGGCCTTTTGCGATTTTCTTTGCCCCGGTTGCAAGCGGAAATAAACGTCCAGTTGGGCGAAAAGAAATATTCAAACCCGGGCAGGATCGACACGGTTTGCCTCTTTACCGAAGAAAAAAAATTTTTCCTCCTTTACAGGAATGCTTTTAAGTACAAGTTTGTGCCGGAACAGAAAAGGAAAACCATATTAAAGCTGGTATCAGATGGAGTAGAAGGCCTATGACACTCCCTGTATTTACTATTCATACCGTCAATCTGAGGGTGGCTTTTATAGCGACCAAACACCCCGAAATTACTCCGCCCCCGTACACCGCGCCCGTTAATCCTACTCACCCGTTTGTTGAGATACCTCATACGCTATTTTGGGGTCCGGGGGCAAGCATGACGACCAAAACATTCTTTGACGGCTTTACGCCCGCTCAACAGGGGCATGATTCCGGTATAGGTATAATCCATATTGGATTGCCCCCGGGACCATTGACGCCTCTTGCAATAGCAACCTCATTTTTCAAATGTGTATGGGCGGCTGGCACGGTGTTATCCGAAAACAAACCTACTGCCGGACATCTCCCCCCGATTATCAATATGCTCCAGTGCGAGTCACCTATCCCGACCCCGAGGGGCATGGTGCTTCTATTTAAGAACACTGTTTTTGTAGGACTGACTCTAATGGATCTTCTGGTGGGCTTGGCCAGAGTAGCGATCGCTATCGTAATAGCGTTAATTTTTAACAAGCTAGGTGATGAGAATTCTGGTGGAAGACTTGCTCAACTGTGGCAAAGAGTTGGGGCAAAGGGTGAAGTATTTGGGCAATCGGGGTTCTGGTCTGTTCTGGGTAACAAACTCCTTGGGAATGCTCTGGAAGATCTGGCAAAAACCCCTCTTACTATTGCCATGGAACAGAAAGTTACTCTGCCGTACCAGATTGCCGAACTGGATCTTAGCAACGGACAGTTCAAGGTTTTCTACTGGAATGTGGGGGGGCAACATTATCATGTTAGTAACTATTCCGTATCAGGGCAGTTGACTTCGCTTCAGGTTCCAGGAGAAGCTGCTCAATCTAGCCCTCTTCAACAGGCTACAAGAGGGATACCGATAGTGGGTGAGTAGTGATGGCTGACGATAAGGGAAAATACCTGGCTGTGGTGGCAAAAGATACGCGGGGCCACCAGGTTATTTGTGTGCTGGTTAAAAGGACTTATGACATCTGTTCTGGAGGAAAGGTAAGACGAAGTGACGAGCAGATGGATTTTGTGTATGAGGACCAGATGGTTGCCAAGGGCACCGAGCCAGGGTGGTACCCGGTTGCCGAGGCTGAGATTGTGCCCTACAAACTCAATACCGATATCATCGTCACAGGCGATGTAGTAGCGCCTGCTGGAAAAAAGGTTACCTGCATGGATGCGGGAATAATTATAGGAGACATTCGAAAAGACGTTAAAGTTTTTGGCAACAGGATCATCGAGATGACAGCCGGGGGGAAGATCAGTTTCTCGGAACCGCAGCCTTTCGTGTCACTTCCCATGACCTACTCCCTTGCTTACGGCGGTGTTGACCCTTCAGTCCCAAGAAACGAAAACCCGCGGACAGTGGAAGAATGGGTGGAGTACCTGACTCTAGAGCGGCACCCCGGTGTTTACCCGCGCAACCCGGTGGGACAGGCCTACGTTGTGAATAAAGAGCGCTGGCTTTTGAACGGAAGGCCGTTGCCAAATTTCGAAGATCCCGAAGATCTGTTAACCCCTGATCGTATTGTTGTCGGTGACCCGAAAAAGTGGTGGCAGCAACCCATGCCAGCGGGTCTTGGTTGGTTTGGAAAGATCTGGTATCCGAGGTGCGTGCATTCCGGCTTGTTGCCTCCGTATCCTCCAGACCAATCCCGGACTCCCGAGGTCCGGAAGGGACTGCTGGCAAGTAATCATGTTGACGAAATAGAAAGAACCCCTATCGAGGAATTTCCCAGGTACGAGTTTTTCAATGGAGCATCACCTGGATTGGCCGAAAAAAGAGTCAGGGGGGACGAGCCGGTGAAAATCGTGGGGATGGACCCTTCCGGAATGCTCTCTTTTGAACTGCCAGGTGAAAGACCGGATGTATCAATTCAATTTGAAGGGAAAGAACTTGAAATAATTGACTATCATATACACACGGTGTGGATAAAAACGGATAAGAAAGTGTTCAGCATGGTATGGAGCGTTTCGGCCAGGCCTCCTAAAAGGTTGCCGCTTGAATTACCAACCAGGGAAAACCCAATGTACGATGAATTGAAAGGCGTTGACATATACGTTGATGGTTGCCTGCTGCCTCATGAAGAGATCAACGCTTGCGGGTATCCCGTGGGATGATTTTATCCGGAAACAACATGAGGCATTAAGTTAATGAACTGGAAGGAATAAGGAGGGCTTCTCATTGCCGGATTAAGAGCGTTCAGTGTTCAGTTCGATACTCCGCTTGGATCTCTAAGGGGGAAAGTACAGGTCAGCACTGGCCCGATACGACTCGTGGACCTTGTGCCAACTGCCCTTGAATTTACGGACATACTGGTAAAGAGGGCGAACGCGCGGGAGAAAAGAAAGGGGCGTTCCGTTTCGTGTAAAGCAGGGTGTGGAACATGCTGTTACCAGATGGTACCGCTTTCGCCGCCGGAGGCCATCTGGATAGCCGAACTGGTGGATTACCTGGAAAAAACGGAGTGGAAGGGGATATCGAGAAAATTTGGTGAAATAGAACAGGTATTGATCAATCACGGCATGGTTGAAGAGCTGCTGAACCCGGATTATTCCGATGACGTAGCGCTCGATGTCGCGAAGAGATATTTCTGGTTAAAGATACCGTGCCCTTTCCTTAAGGATAATTCCTGTGGAATATATCCTTACAGGCCTGTCGCCTGCCGGGAATACAACGTAACTTCTCCGTCAGAATACTGTGCCGATCCTTATTCCAACGATGTTGTTAAGGTACCTATGCCTCTGCCCCTTTCAGCCCCGCTTGCGAGATTAACGGCAAAGATGACCGGGGCCAGGCCGATGCTTGTTCCGCTTACACTGGCGCTTTCCTGGTACTCTAAGAACAGGGAACTGACTCAAAAAAGATGGCCGGGGACGCAACTTTTACAACGTTTTCTCAGTGAAATAGGGGGAAAAAAGGGGAATGTTGAGTAGTATCCGGGATTGCCCATGCTGGTGAAAGTTAATATGTTTAGAGCATTTTAGCGGGATTTCGTGGATCCACGTCTTCCTCATGTCAAGTTCAACCATTTCCCTGTAACAATATCCCGTAGAATATATCCTTTATTTCTGAACATCCGGTTCAGTAAATGTCACTAAATTCTTAACAGGGCTCGATTTACTTGTTCTGGTGAGATGTCCGGAGGAACGAAGGGGGCTGATCACGCAAAGGTTCTATCGAGCCGCGAGAGGCTTGCCCTTTGATTTTCCCCGATGGTGACGTCAGTAAATCTGTCACAGGTTCTTACATTCTACGAGGTTACTTCTGAGCAGGCAAGAGCGTATAAATGGTGCTACTGCCGGAAAGGAGCAAAAGTATGGCATATCGGACTGAAGCAAGTGAAGCCAGGTTTACTTTTGAAATTGGTAACGACGCCAACGTGTTCAGGGTTGTGTCTTTTGAAGGAAGGGAGAGGGTTTCTGAGTTGTTTCACTTTACTGTAGACCTGGCCGTGGAGGGCGCTCTTAGTGAGGATTTCCAGTTTGAGCCTCTTTTGGGAAAAGAAAGTTGTCTCAGAATTTTGAGTGATGAAGAGGACAGGTATGTTCATGGTATCGTGAGTGAAATAGAGTCAGTAGGTGAAAGCGGCAAATTCATGATTTTTAAATTTCATCTTGTACCAAGGATATGGCTGCTCACCCTGAGAACAAATAACAGGATATTTCAAAATAAGAAAGTCGATGAAATAATTAAGAAAATCCTGAGTGATGCGGGGATACCCGGAGATAGGTATCGATTTGCGCTGACTGGTTCATACCCTAAACGAGACTATTGCGTACAGTATGGTGAAAGTGATTTTAACTTTATATCCAGGCTAATGGAAGAGGAAGGGATATTCTACTATTTTGAACATGACAAGAACAAGCATGTACTTGTCATAACGGACAGCAATGTCCGGTTCAACACGATAGGGGGTGAGAAAACACTACCTTTTCACGTTTCCGAGTCTCTGGTACCTGAATTGGAAAGCGTGTTTCAGTTCAGTTTCCTTGGTAAAGTAACGACGGGAAAAGCGAGTCATACTGATTACAACTTCAAGAAGCCGAGCTTGAATCTGCTATCCTCGGATGCGGCGCAGCATAATAACGAACTGGAACGATACGAGTATCCCGGCAAATACACGGAAAAATCCGAGGGAAAGAGAAAAGCTTCGGTTCGTGTTAAAGAATTTACAACCTTTGAATCTTTTGGTGAAGGCATGAGTTTTTGTCCTCGCTTTGTACCTGGATTCTTGTTTGAACTTGACTACCACCCTTCTTCCACACTCAATCAGGAATACGCAATAATAGGTGTTACCCACAGAGGGAAACAGAAACAGGTTTTGGAGGAATACTCTCTTGCCGAGGAATTCGACTACTACAACAAATTTTTGTGTATTCAGAAAGACACGGAGTTCAGGCCAGAAAGGATTACCCCGAAAGCTGTGGTTAATGGTTTTCAGACGGCGATAGTAGTGGGACCATCGGGTAAGAAGAGTTACCTTGATGATGAAAATTACGGTATGATCAAGGTGCAGTTTCACTGGGACAGGGAAGGGGAGCGCAACGAACACAGCTCATGTTGGCTTAGAGTTGCTTATCCCTATGCGGGGGAAAAACACGGAATGCAATTTACTCCGCTAATCGGAGATGAAGTTCTGGTAGGCTTTCTGGAGGGAGATCCTGACAAACCAGTAGTTATCGGAAGCCTTTTTAAGGGGGGGCATCATGCGCTGGTTAAAGACGAAGATATGATCGAGAACAGGATATGCACCCCGTACGGACACCAGATGACCCTGTCAGACAGGGGTGGGAAGATCACGCTGACTACAGGTGGTGGAGAGACCATTTCGATGGTGGATGGGGAGAGGTCGAGAAGTGATGACGGCAATAACATCAAGATTTCTACGGCTGACGGGCATTTTATTCATCTTCTTGATGGGCAGAGCGGTAAGGGGATTTTGATTTCAACCGCTGCAGGTCATAACATAACGTTTGATGATGGTCACAACGATCTGGAGGTTGTGATCAGGGATCAAACGAATAATTTGAAAATAACCCTGAATTCAACGAACCAGGAAATTAGCATTGTAAATAACGGGGCAGGCAAACTGATTTTGAGAGCTCAGAACGACGTGGAGATTCGGTCACAAACAAGAATCTTAATGAACGCGCCGATGATAGACATCTCGTCGAGCGCAGCTACCAACATACACTGTACCGGGATAACCGATATTAAAGGGGCATTGATACAGCTTAATTGTTAGAGGAATGAATACATGATCTACTGGGAGGAGTGAAAAATGCCAAATCCGGCAGCGAGAGTAGGTGATATGCATACGTGTCCTGCGGTGGATCCGTCGGGCAATCCACATGTTGGAGGCCCGGTGTTGCCTCCGGGCTGCCCAACGGTGCTGATAGGTGGCCCGCCTGCCGCTCGGGTGATGGACCCCGCATTGTGCACGGGCCCGCCCGATATAATAGTGGTAGGATCATCTACCGTGCTTATTGGTGGTAAGTTGGCCGCCTACATGGGGTGTGCCACGATGCACGGTGGCGTGATAACTGGTGGATGCTCTACAGTTCTTATAGGAGGGAGACCTGCTGGTGTTACTCTGGGTGATCCCGCAGAGGCCGCTTCAATATTTCCGGGTCATCAACACTACGGGAACTGTGGCATTCAATCGACTCAACAAATAATACGACAGGCCACGGGGAACAATATTGGTGAAGATGAGTTACTCCAGTGGGCTATCGATCACGGTGACGCTGGAAATGATCCAGATCCCTATAATAGAGGGAGCACCTACCCGTACCAGAGGGAACATATATTGGAAGCACATGGTGTTCCTTCTCACAGGGAACCCCAAACAATGGAGAATATAGAACAAGCGGTGGCGGAGGGACGTGGAGTTATAACGTCTCATGATGCGGGTATATTATGGAACGACAGCCGTTACAACGGAGTCGGACATGCAGTAAACGTGACAGGGCTTGAATATGGCAGTGATGGTCGTCTAAGAAACGTTATCATTAATGATACCGGCAATGGTCACAGTGCGGACAGGATCCCTGCCGATCGATTTGAAAGATCTTTGCGACCCGGCTATGAAGCTAATGTAACCGATAATCCTATCTGGTAATGTGACCATTTGATAGGCTTGGGTATCGGTTGAGTGATGATGCTATTCGAAATAGAAAGCACATTTTTCAGGGTAGTCCTTGCACTGAATTGTTTTTTGCTCATTAGCTTCGGCTCGGGCAGAATTAATGAAAGGGGTAAATTAATGGGTGAGAACTGGATGTCCATGAAAGAGCTGATTCAAAAGGTGGATTCATGCAGAAAAAGAATACCTGACGAGTTGGTAAGATCTTATCCCGTGCTGGTGGAAGGGAATGGAAAATACCTGGTTGCGTTCATGTATTTTTATAAAAGAGGTGTGCCGCCAGATGCGCCCAAGGTGTCGTCGCCCAGGTATCTTATGCTGGTTAATCCGACGAGCGGGGATATTGTTGAGTTTAAAAGGGTTAAGCCCGAGGATTTTGGATATGAGTGGCCTGAATCGAAACCGCTTGGTGTCCATGATTTCGACACCGCAATGACAGTGGATGAATTTCTTGAGATGCAGGAAGAGTTGTATAATCTTTACGATACTGTTTTTGCCCTGTACAGGGATCGAAGTGAAGTATCCCTGACTGAAAAAGCGAAAGAAATGGCGAGATTTCGCGAACTATTCAATAAGCTTGTTGAAAAACCTTTGATCCCTTATTACAAGGCTTTGAATCCGGACTTTTATAAATGGCTTGATGAACAGTCCAGGTGAGTTACTGATAATTATTTGCTATAAGTACCAGAATATGATAGAGAAATCATAACACCGTGTTTTTGAGGCGCATATGGTCGAAGTTAACATAGAACGAAAAGATCTGGACAATCAGGAATTTCTGAAGCTTCGTCAGGCGACCGAAAAGATTGCCAGTGTATTAACGAGAAGGCTCAGAACGCATCTTGATATCCTGAAACCCCTGTTTCTTCCCAGGAAACTTCTGGGTACGTACATAAAAAGCGCGTTCCGGGACGATGTAGCGGGATCTGACAAATCTTTTGCCACTTTACAGGAACGCTATGCGGCCGTATGTGAAAAGCCTTTCAAGCTTCCAAGGAAACTGAAAGCGCCCCTTGCTCCCATTGCCAATCAGCTGGAAGTAACGCCATACCAGTACATTTTGAATATCGATGGCGATGCTTCAAGAAGCATTCAGATAACGTCTCCGACCAGGTGGATTTTGTCTTATCGAAGTGATTGCCCGATAATCAGGTTGAAGGCAATGCTTTCCGGCAATGAGCCTTTCCAGGCCGAGGATGTGATCCGGTCTTTTGTTGATCATCTGGTCCTGGTGATATTCCTGGAGAAATTTCCCTCCCTGAAGCAGATCCTGGAAGATTTAAGGTACAATGTAAGCGTGGAGGAATTGGACGAACTCGGGGGATTGCAGGTCGTGGTTGCCAGGGCTCCTCTTGATACTTTTCTGCCACCGGATGATTTTATACTTCAGATAACTCAACTTTCCGGCGTTCCCGCGTTCCAGGAAATCATTGACCTGGAAGCGCTTGGAAATATGCCTGATCCGCTAAAAGAGTCTTTACTTCGCTCTATCGAATAAAATGTTGTATACTTGTTTTAGGAGCGAGTGAGAGTCACCTGCTAAGCAATCTCAGTGTTTTTGCCTTGAGATACGTGGGGATAAGCCGTGAACGCCTCTTTGTTTAGAGCCTGGCTGGCATATTCGGATTCTCCGGATCAACCTGTTTACAGCCTTGAAAGAGAAGAGCAGTGGATTGGCCGGGGAGAAAGTTGCCATATTATGCTGAGGGATAGGTATGTATCAAAGCTTCAGGCAAAGGTATACTGGAAAACCAATCTTCTTATTCTGGAAGATTATGGACGGAATCCTATCCTTTTAAACGGAGAACCTGTCAAAGAGGTGATGTTAAAGGATGGTGATAGGCTGAATATCGGAAGCTCCGAATTCGTGGTCAGGATCGTAGGTGTTCCGGCACCACAAGACGCTTCACCGCAAGCAAGTGAGATTCACGGCACTCCGGATATCGGCACATCTTTTTCCGATAGTGGAACAGATCAAGGGGCGCGCGATGAGGGAAAGAGGTCCAGTAGAATGCGTCTGCTGTTGATCGTTCTTGTAATGGTTATTGTGGGTGGGGTTCTGATTTTCGGTTCGTATTTTTTCTATCAGAAGGTTCTGGTCCCGTTGAGGGAAAGACCGGGACACAAGGTTGAAAGTGAGCACAGGGATATGGGAAGCCTCGGCCGGTTGAACTTGTATTGACGTTATGGCACTGAGGGACATAAGCAGGGACAGGAAAAGGAGCTTGAGATTTTGACACCAAGAGGCTAATGTAAAAGAGTTGTGAAATTGGGCGGTTTTGGGGGTAGGTACTTTTATTATAAGCCTCTAATAAATTGGAGAATAGCATGGCAAAGAAGAAACTCTGGATTTCGTATCTTCCCGGTGCTGATAAAGAAGCAAACCTCAAGGCGTTCGGCGGGCAGCTCGACAAGTATGGTTTTACCGTATCGGCGGGCTTCTGGGAAGATGACTTGAAGAAGCTGGCATGGGTTAATCACAGGGAGATACTCGAAGATGCTTCGCAGAGCGACATCTGGCTCGTGGCGGGTGAAAAGGAACAGTTTGAAAGAGAGAGTATCCGCTATGGATTATCAGTGTTAAGGCTCTCCATCGTTCCGAGGCGCAAGAGTGATATTCCGGTGTTTATCCTGGCCCTGGGATTCAGGTTGGAACCTGAGGATTTGCCTCTGGCCTTCAGGGATGCTACCATCTTCACTGACGGTGATCCCGGATGGGCTGCGAAACTTGTTGCCCGGGCTCACAAGAAACAAGCCGGTGCTGAGTATCCGTATCGCTTTTTCGTACATGCTCACGAGTATTTCGGACAATGGTTTGAGATTGGGCCGTCCACGGGTTCGTGGAACGGAGCGATGTTTGGGGTGAGTGAGGGTGAGATAACTCATCACGCGGTGGGTCCCGGGGGATTCCCGCCTGAGAAGTCTGTGGTGGAGTATTCCCTTAGGGGAATTAAGGCTGAGCTTGGTGGCGTGGAGTATACGGCGTGGGCAGTTCAGAACAAGATTGGCGAGGATGAATCTTATTATGTAAAGGTCGTTGGCTCGCCGGGAAAGGTGATTTTTGGTGAACATCCGGGAGAGAAGGATGCCGAGGTTTTTGTGTATGATCTGGTCTGATGCTCCGGCAATGGAAACCGATAAATTGGTTATGAGGTATGTTCGGCATGTGTGTTCCCACGGTTGAAACCGTGGGTTGGAGTAATGGTGGACGTGGTTGGAGGGATGAAATGGTTGGTTGGTGATGGTGAACGTGGAAGGTTCATGTATGGTAGCCCACGGTTTTAACCGTGGGATGGTGAATGCGGAGGTGCGTGACGTACGACAATACGGTAACCGGGTGTACGGGCACGCTAGCCCACGGTTTTAACCGTGGGGTGAGGAAAACCGCTGAATCGGTTGTATGGATGGTATGGTACGTGTGTTCCCACGGTTGAAACCGTGGGTTGGAGTAATGGTGGGCGTGGTTGGAGGGATGAAATGGTTGGTTGGTGATGGTGAACGTGGAAGGTTCATGTATGGTAGCCCACGGTTTTAACCGTGGGATTATTGGGAATGATGGAAGTGCCGCAATGAGAAGAGCCGTTTAAACGGCTTACCAATATAGGTGGAGTTATGTCACATTCATTGACAAAAATTTGGATCCACGCGATATTCGGGACGAAAGATAGGCAACCGTTAATTAAAAAAACGGTCTCGGATCGGGTTTACGAATATATTAGGGCCATACTTGAGGATTTGGAATGTCCTGTAAATATTGTGAATGGTGTGGAGGATCACATTCATATACTATTCCAGCTTTCGCCTTCGCGGGCGCTAGCAGAAGTTATGCAAAATATTAAAGGAAAAAGCTCACATTGGATAAATCAAGAAAACCTTCTACGGACAAAATTCGCATGGCAGAAAGGGTATGGAGCGTTTTCCGTTAGTGAATCGGCGGTGACAAATGTGAGGAATTATATAAGGGATCAGGAAAAACGACATAAAAGGATGTCTTTCTCGGAAGAATATTCGCTATTTCTTGAAAGGTATGGGATTGATGGAAACCGATGAATCGGTTGTATGGATGGTATGGTACGTGTGTTCCCACGGATGAAACCGTGGGTTGGGGTGGTGATGAACGTGGTTCAGGGATGAAACAATTGGTTGGTGATGGTAACCCCGGATGTCCGGGAACGCTAGCCCACGGTTTTAACCGTGGGATGATGAAAACCGATAAATCGGTTAGATGATTGGTAGGATGGATGTGTCCCCACGGTTTTAACCGTGGGGTGAGGAAAACCGATGAATCGGTTGTATGGATGGTATGGTACG
>JALXAI010000446.1 GCA_026992215.1 Desulfobacterales bacterium
GGGGTTAAGCGTTTCGTGGAATGGTACCGGGAATATTATAAGGTTTGATCCTGGCGGGTGAGGTGCCAATGGCGACGGCTCGAGCGAAAATCAGTAATGATCTTCCGCATGATCAAGAAAAACATCTTAGCTTTGCAAAGCCCCTGAAGATAGCGGTAATTGGCGGAGGCACAAGGTGTGCCGCGTTGTTGACACTGCTCGAGAAAAACAGGCTGCGGGAAGTTCCCATAGAAGTTGTTGCCGTGGCCGATCACAATCCTGATGCTCCCGGTTTTAAGGAGGCGAAAAGAAGGGGCATATACACCACTCGTGATTTCAGAAAACTTGTGAACCTGCCTGAGGTTGACCTGATAATTGAACTTACCGGAAACGAAAAACTACTCGAAGAAGTTCTTCCGTTCCTGCCTCCCCAGGTTCAGGTCCTTGACTATGCCATATCCAAGTTGCTGGGGGAGATTATACTTCTCAGTGAAGGGTGCAACGAATGCAATATCGAGCTGAACTTCACCAAGAGCTTTGTTGCGGCTCTGTGGAACAGTGTCGCCGACAGGATTCTCCTGATCGATGAAGATTACAAAATAATTGACATAAATCCTTCCATGCTGGCGATCCTGGGAGCAAAACGAGCCGATGTCATAGGCAGGTACTGTTACCAGGTAATGCACCAGAGCATGTCTCCGTGCAATACCGCCAGACGTCCGTGCCCCCTTCAGGAAACCCTGCGGACCGGCCTTTCGGCTCAGGCCATCCACGAGCATCACGACCCCAATACGGGAATCACGTACTATGAAGTGGTGACGTATCCCTTCCCTCATCGCGAGGGCGAGAAAATGATGGTAATAGAAATTTTCAGAGACATTACCTCAGAGTTTAAAGAACAGGTGGATGCCACCACGAAAAGAATTAAGAAAAATCTGGCTCGGCTTGTTCACGAGGACAAAATGATTGCCCTGGGAAAGCTCGTGGCCAGTTCAGTCCACGAAATCAACAATCCGATCTCCGGAATTCACGCACTTTCCAAGCTTATGTATTCAAAGCTGGAGGAAGGTGGTATTTTGACCGACGATGACCTTGTGGAATTCAAGAATTATCTTGCCCTGATTTCGAAAGAATCGGCAAGATGCGGGGAGATTGTCTCCAACCTGCTGTCTTTTTCAAGGCAACAAAAGATGGAGGCCAGGAAAGTTGACATAAACGAAATCCTGCGCACCGTTCTAACCCTTTGCAGGCACAGGATGTCTTTGCAAAAGATTGAACTGGAAGAACACCTCTCGGAGGATCTTCCCGAGGTTATCGGGGATTACAACCATATTCAGCAGTGTTTCATTAATGTGGTTTTCAATGCCATAGAAGCGATGCCGGAAGGCGGCACCCTGACCGTGAGGACACGCTATGAAGCGGAGAAGAAAAAGGTCAGGGTGGATATTTGTGATACGGGCTGCGGAATCCCCGAGGAGAATATTTCGAGAATATTTGAACCGTTTTTTTCAACCAAAACCGACGACAAGGGAGTTGGCCTGGGATTATCGGTGGTATACGGGATTATGAGGGAACACCGGGGCTCGATATTTGTGGACAGCAAGCCCGGGGAAGGAACCTGTTTTATTATTCGCTTTCCGGAGGCCGGTGTGAATAACAACGGGGTTTTGAAGGAAAGAAACCACAAAAAGCGGACTCCCGGGTCCGGCGGCAAAAAGGATTGTTCATGTCAGTGAAGATTCGTATCCTGGTGGTGGACGATGAATTGATCGTGAGGGAATCTCTGAAGGGCTGGCTTAAGAAGGCTGGCTACCAGGTGGATACAGCCGCCAGCGGCGCCGAAGCCCTTGAAATGCTGGAGCTTGCCCCGTACGATTTGCTTTTTCTTGATATCATGATGCCGAAAATGAACGGTCTGGAAGTCCTTGAAATTGTAAAAAAAAGGTTTCCCGAAACCCTTGTTGTCATGATTACGGCTTATGGTTCGGTGGAAACTGCCGTGAAAGCGATGAAAAATGGTGCAAATGATTACCTCATGAAACCCTTCGAGCCGGAAACACTGGCACTGCTGGTAGAGAAATTGCTCCAGCAGAAGAGGCTTGTCGATGAGAATATCCTCCTCAAGGAACAGATGGCGCGGTCGGTGCGGTTTGAAAACATAATTGGGGTGTCCTCGGAGATGCAAAAGATCTTCGAGATGATAATGGACATTTCCGGCACCGACGTTCCCGTGCTGATTACGGGAGAAACCGGCACGGGGAAAGAGCTTGTGGCCAAGGCCATCCACGCCAAGAGCCTGCGAAAACATGGCCCTTTTATACCAATTAACTGCGGGGCATTTCCCGAGCACCTGCTCGAGACCGAATTGTTCGGCCATGAAAAAGGCGCTTTTACCGGGGCTCACAGGGCAAAAAAGGGAAGAATCGAGATGAGCCACGGTGGGACCCTGTTTCTGGACGAAGTGGGAGAAATTCCCCTTAAAATGCAGGTTGATCTCCTGAGGGTTCTTGAAACAAAAAGCTTTCACCGGGTAGGGGGAACGGAAGAAATCAAGGTGGACTTCAGGGTGATTGCTGCAACCAACAGAAACTTGCTCGAGGAAATAAGAAAGGGAAATTTTCGGCAGGATTTTTATTACCGATTAAATGTTATTTCTCTCCACGTACCTCCCTTGAGAGAACGTCCCGAAGATATACCGGTTCTGGCTGAACATTTTATGAGGCGATATAGCAGGGAAACGAACAAAAGCATCGATACCATAACCCCCGAAGCAATGGAAGTCCTGAAAAGTTATCCGTGGCCCGGGAACGTGCGAGAACTCCAGAACGCTATTGAAAGAGCGGTGGTGATTACCAAGAAAAGGTGCCTGGACATGGAAGAATTTTCCTTTCTCCAGGTGCCTCGAAAGGATGTGGAAGAGGCCAAAAGTTTGGAAGAGATTGAAAAAGCCCACATAGAGGCCATGTTGAGGGCTCATAACTGGAACATCTCTAGAACCGCCAGGGCTCTTAAAATAAACAGAGTGACTCTGCATAAAAAGATAAAAAAATATGGACTTAGGCGCTCCGGGCAATCGAGCAGGTCTGTCGAAACATAGAGCTCTTTAGTGGTTAATGTGATATGGATAGGAAGTCCGGGGTAATCGGAATTGTTCCCATCGGTGAAGTTAAACCTGTTATTCTCAAGATCCTGGCTGCAAATATTCAGGCGGTTTACAATCTACCCGTTGATATCTTAGACGGGAGGAAATCGCTTCGCAAGTTTTTCAACCCCACCAGAAATCAATACAATGCACTGACCATACTGCAACACATGGACAGGCGATGGAGACAGCCTCACGAAAGAATCCTGGCAGTGGTATCCGTGGATATTTTTATTCCGATACTCACGTATGTTTTCGGGGAAGCCCAGGTGAACGGAAAGATGGCGTTGGTGTCTACTTACCGGTTAAACAGGAGAAGCGGGGGAGGAAATGTGAAACCTGCTCGTTTCTACGAGAGAATTGTCAAGGTAGCAATACATGAACTGGCTCATACCTTCGGCCTTGTGCACTGCCGTGAAAATCATTGTGTGATGCGTGCGTCCTACAGTCTGAAAGACCTGGACTATTATCCCATCTACTTTTGTGATTACTGCCAGGCCATGCTTGATGATGTATACAGGCGAATGAACCTGCGAACCCTTTGAGCAGTATGGCCTGGTTTGTATGAAAATGATCGTTGCAGGTGGCAAAACAGCTGAGGACAACAAGATGAATGCAGGAAGGCCACGCCCGCCAGTTCTCCCTTGCAAAAATCCATGTTCTCTAGTGACTTTCAAGTGTTGGAATACATCCCTTTAGAATACTTCCTTTAAGACTTGAAACATTTTTGCGTGTCATAAACTGGGTGCCGGGACTTGTCCGTTCGTATCCTGCGGAAGCGGATTTGCAATCCTCCGGGGGCGGATCCCTGACCCTGAGGTGGGTTTTAAGTTTTACGTTTTAAGTTTTAAGTGAGAACGGCTTGCCGCAACGCGGCAAAGCTCATTTCTGCAATCGCCGGACATCGATTGGAG
>JALXAI010000447.1 GCA_026992215.1 Desulfobacterales bacterium
AGTTCGGCGGCAACCGGTTTAATCTCCTGCTCCGCAAAACGAGCGGCCATTTCCTTCACCATTTTCTGTTCTTCAGTCAGTTCGAAGTTCATCTTTCCTCCTTCCACTACTCGGCAATTTCTTCACGCTCTGCTACTTATCCAGTGAACCGGTAAAGTTTGGTTGTCTTTTCTCGATAAACGCTGCCACTCCTTCCCTGGCATCTTCGCTGGAAAAAGCCACGGCAAACGCGTCAACTTCCATGGCGCAACCATGCCTCAAATCAACCGCCAGTCCCTTGTGAACCACCTGCTTGATCCCCCTGAGAGCCACCCTGCTTTTGCTCGCCAGAAGGTTCGCCACTTCCATGGTAGCCTCCATCAGTTGCTGCTGGGGGATTACCTGGTTTACGAGCCCGATTTCAAGGGCGGCCTGGGCGTCTATCATGTCTCCCGTCAGGCACATCTCAAGCGCCCTGGCCTTACCCACCAGGCGAGCTAGCCTCTGGGTACCGCCAAATCCGGGAATTATTCCCAGGTTGATCTCGGGCTGACCAAACCTGGCGTTGTCAGACGCGTAGATAAAATCACAGCTCATGGCCAGCTCACAGCCTCCCCCCAGTGCAAATCCGTTCACGCAGGCAATGACAGGGATGGGCAGTTCTTCCAGTTCAAAAAAAATGCGCTGTCCAAGCTCCGAGAACCTCTTGGCTGCCAGGGGAGTCATCTTTTGAAATTCCTTGATATCTGCCCCGGCAACAAAGGCCTTTTCTCCGGCACCGGTCAGGATCAACACCCTCACGTCGTCGCTATTTTTTATATTTTCAACAACATCCGCAAGTTCTTCAAGGGTCGCCCTATTTAGCGCGTTAAGAGCCTTGGGACGGTTAAAGGTTACTATTGCTACTCCGTTATCCTTCTTCTCGAATATGATATTCTGGTATTCCATAAGGTATCCTCCGTTTCTTTAACGTTCCACGATTATCGCCGCTCCCTGACCACCTCCGATACAAAGCGTAGCAAGCCCGATCCTGCAATCTCTCCTTTTCATTTCGTAAAGCAAAGTGGTTAAAATTCTTGCCCCGGATGCCCCTATAGGATGCCCCAGAGCTATCGCTCCTCCGTTGACGTTCACCTTGCTTAAATCCCATTTCATTTCCATGTTTACGCATATGGCCTGAGCCGCAAAAGCCTCGTTGGCCTCTATCAGCTCAAGGTCGTCCACCGTTAGGTTTGCCTTTTCTAACGCTTTCCTGCTTGCCGGAATCGGACCAGTTCCCATGACTGCGGGATCAACCCCGGCGGATGCGTACGATCTTATGGCTGCAAGAGGCTCGATTCCGAGTTCCTCCGCCTTGCTTTCGCTCATGAGCACCACCACCGCTGCCCCGTCATTTATTCCGGAGGCATTTCCTGCCGTGACAGTACCGTCTTTTTTAAAAGCCGGTTTCAGCTTCGCCAGGGCTTCAAGGGTAGTTCCGAAGCGCGGGTGTTCGTCGGTGTCGAAAATTACCGGATCCCCTTTTCTCTGAGGCACCTCCACGGGGACTATCTCCTCTTTAAACTTTCCAGCCTTGATTGCCGCTTCCGCCTTTTGCTGGCTTTCGAAAGCAAACCTGTCCTGTTCTTCCCGGCTTATTTTGTATTTTTCGGCTATGTTTTCGGCAGTAATTCCCATGTGATAGTCGTTGAAAATATCCCACAAACCGTCAAAAACCATGCCATCCACGAAGTCATCGTGCCCCATCCGTATGCCCCACCTGGCCCTGTTAAGGTAATAAGGAGCCCTGCTCATATTTTCTATACCCCCGGTGACCACTACTTGAGCATCCCCGGCCATAATTGCCTGAGCCCCCAGGAATACCGATTTCAACCCCGATGCGCAAACCTTGTTGATGGTAAACGCCGGAACTTCTTTTGGAATACCGGATCCAATCAACACCTGGCGGGCGGTGTTTTGTCCCAGTCCCGCCTGCAAAACGTTTCCCAGTATAACCTCATCCACGTCTTCCGGTTGAACCCCGGCCCTTTTCAGAGCTTCCCTGGTTGCCACAATTCCGAGATCAACAGCCGGTACATCCTTAAGGCTTCGTCCAAAACTACCCACGGCAGTCCTGACAGCACCTGCAATAACAACTTTTTCCATTTTCAAATTCCTCCTTGATTTCTACTCTCAGCTTACCGATCGCACTTGAATCTTCACACGGGAATTAAATAGTTACCGGGATATAATTCGTTAACCGGTTTCAACTTCTCCAACCTTCAATGCATCAGAAAAATCCGTATCTCCGTTCGAATCCTGTTCCCCAATATCTCTATCGTTCCTTCCCCTACCCTCGTTTTCTCGTTTGAAAAATTTTCACGGAGGTAAGGCATATGGAAGGAAAAAGCACCAAAAGTACCCAGGAATTTATAGGAGATATGCCTCGGAATGTCAAACCCTATCTTGCACGCGTACAGGGAATGGAAGGGATTGCAAACAACCTGCGAAACCGGCTTTCAATCAATCCTTTTCAGTGCCACCACGGCATCACGGCCTCCAAATCCGAAGGAGTTGGATAGAGCGACCTTCAGACTGGCCTCTCGCGCCTCGTTGGGAACGTAATCTGCCAGGTCACACTCCGGGTCCGGGTATTCGTAATTGATGGTGGGTGGCAGAAACTGGTGTTTAAGGGCAAGAGCGCAGATTGCCACTTCGAGAAGTCCGGCGGCACCCATGAGATGGCCCGAGAGGGACTTGGTTGAACTTACGGGGATCCTGTTGGCAAGTTCCACTCCAAACACCGACTTTATGGCCTTCGTTTCTATCCTGTCGTTCATAGGCGTGGATGTGCCATGGGCATTAATGTAGTCCACGTCTTCGAGGTTTATCTTTCCGTCTTTCAGAGCGTACTTTATGGCCGTAGCGGCGTATTTGCCATCGGGGTCGGGCTGGGTGGGATGATATGCATCGGCAAAGTTACCGAAGCCTATCACTTCCGCGTACACCCTGGCTCCCCTTTTTCTGGCATTGTCCATACTTTCCATCAGGAGACATATTCCTCCTTCGGCCATTATGAAACCGCTTCTTTCCCTGTCAAAGGGCCTGGAAGCCTTGGTGGGATGCTCATATTCTCTCGTGGACAGGGCCCGGGTAACCTCAAACCCGGTCAGCCCGAGGTGCGAGAGGCTTGCTTCCGATGCCGTGGCGAAGACAGCGTCCAGCACGCCGTTTTTTATCAGTTCGTATGCCCTGCCCGCTACCAGGGCCCCTGTGGCACAGGCAGCCACGGGACATTCAATGGGGCCATTGGCCCCCTGGATCCGTGAAATCTCGCCCGCGGCCATGTCAACGGGCAGCTTCGTCATAAAGTACGGGCTGACCCTTCTGATTCCCTGGCTCAAAAACTTCATAAACGTATCTTCCCACGTAAGCATTCCGCCCATGCTGCTTCCGGCAACAACCCCTACCCTGTGAGATGGATAAAAGTCGCTGATATCGGGACCAAGCCCTGCATCCTGCTTGGCCATTTCACTGGCGGCCAGAGCCAGCTGCTGGAACCGATCAGTTTTTCTCGCCTCCTTCGCGGGCATGAAATCCTCCGGCTTAAAATTCCTGACCATGCCCACATACTTCACCATGGGACTCCTGATGCCTGAAAAGTAGCGATTTTCAAGGAAATCATTCAAAAGAGCAAAAAACTTCTCCTGGTCGGATGAACCCTCAGAACCGGTGCCAAGTTCCTTTTTTGCCTTCTTAAGAAAATCACTTATCCTTTCTCGAAGAAACCGGTAAGGCGGTGCCAATCCAAGTTCGTCAATAGATACTATGCCGGATTTACCGTTTGTCAGAAAATCGAGAAGTTCACGAACGGAATTCCCTATTGGAGTAAAAACACCGATCCCAGTTATGGCAACGCTGTTCTTTCCTTCCTGTCCCATAATCGTATCCCTTAAATTCCTTGACTTACAAGACTTACAAAAAGAACAATCCCCTCAACAAAGGCAGCATCACATATTATTTACCAGACACCGTCTCCGAATAGCAACTTTTACTTTCTGCTGCGTCGCAACGCC
>JALXAI010000448.1 GCA_026992215.1 Desulfobacterales bacterium
ATCTTTCGCAGCGTGCGTCCATCGTAGCCTTTTCCCCAGAATGTGAACACGATAATGGGAACATCGTTGATTGATCTCGGCTTCAGAATCGGCATACTGCAACCCTGGGGAATCCAGTCAAGGTGCTGATACAGCTTGTCGTACGTTTTCACGAGGCTCTTTTCAACGTCCCTTCCAACGTAAAAGCGAACCACAGTCATGGCGCTCCCGTTCATTGCGGTGGAGTAGACGTACTCAACACCGGGGATTTCCCAGATAAGCTTTTCCATGGGAGCAACAACGCGGTTTTCTATTTCTTTCGGGGAAGCACCGGGCATCCTGACAAATATGTCGATCATCGGGACAATGATCTGGGGTTCTTCCTCGCTGGGAGTATATATGATTGCGAAGATTCCCAGGAGAAGAATGAGAAGAATTATTATGGGGACAAGCTTGGAGTCAACAAAGGCTTCCGTTATCCGAGCGATAAATCCGCTTTTGTGGTGTGCGTGAGGCAAATTGTCTGTTGTCATTTCACTCTGTTTCCCTCAGAAACGCGGTACAGGTTCGAACTAACTATCTTATCACCCTGTTGCAACCCCGAGAGGATTTCCACCCGGGTGCCCTTCGGGAGACTTCCTGGCCTTGCCGGCATTCCAATCGCTGCGGGGACCAGCATTTCCTTGCCATTCATATTGACAGGTGTAAAAAAGGAACCCGTTTTGATTACCCTGAAGTGTACGATGTTGTTACCGTCGAGAACGTAAACGCCCTTTATCTCTCCCCTGGCAATGATTGTTTCCGACGGAATAACAACTGTCGTCCTGGTACCCGTGAGCCATATGAGCCTTCCGTACATCCCGTCGTTTACTTTGCGAACCGACATGCTCTTGCGGCTTATCATGGAAAGGTCAACCTTTGCCGTGAAAGTATGGGTTTCCCTGTCGATATCCGGGACAACAAGTACTGATCGTGTAAAAAAATGGATACCGGCTGAAGGGATGGAAACCACCACGCCGGGTATTTCCTGTGCAGATTCCAGAAGACCTTCGTCAACTTGCGCTTTGAACCAGTACCCTTTCTGGGGAGCTTCCATGGACACGAGAGGCTGCCCCATGTTGACAAAAGTGCCTGGATCAACAAAGCGTCTGATTACCGTGCCGTCTGTCGGAGCTGATATGCTGGTGTATGAAAGGTTGGTTTCGACTTCTTTTATCCGGGCCTGAATCGATTTCTCCCTGGCGGAAATGGCCTCGGCCTGCTTGAGAATTGAATCGTAGTCTGATTTTATCCTTTCAAATTCCTGCCTGGTGACCGCCCCATCCTTCAGAAGCGCACTGTAGCGCCGATACTGGGATCGGGCGTAGGAAACTTTTGCGAGCAAGGCCTTTTTCTGCTCCTCGATCTGTCTCAGCGTCGCCCTGAGTGCCTGTATCTGCTCTTTCAGGCTCCGTTCGTCAATGGTTAGCAGCAACTGGCCTTTCTTGACATGATCCCCCTCGTTGACTTTCACATCGGTTACGTAGGCTGACATTCTGGAGGATAGCTCTATCCTGTTTTTTGCTTCCACTCTCCCGGGGAAGCTCCTTCCCAGCCACACTGTCCTGGCAGGCACCGTTATCGTTGATGCGGATATCTCCTCGTGACGGAGCTCGCTTCTTCCTTTTTCTTTCCCGCAGGACACTGCCACCGTCAGCAAGAGTGTTATGAGAAAAAGTTCCAAAAACCTTTTCATTTCTTTATCCTTTCCGGGTTATTCTTTCCCAGTACACCGGCGGACCACTTCATCTCGGCAAAGGCCAGTTTATAGTCGTAAAGCGCCTGGAGATGTTGGAGCTGCGCACGAAGGAGTGCTGTTTCGGTGTCCAGCAGTTCGGTTACGATCGTAAGGCCGTTCTTGTACCTGTTTCTTACTATGTTGAGGCTCTCTTCCGCCTGTTTTACCGCCTTTTTTGTAACTTTTACCTGCAGTTTTGCCGTTTGCATGTTAAGCCAGGCCTTCTGTACCTGGTGCCTTACTTCCTGCCGGACCCTCCGCTCGTACGCCTCAGCGGACCTGAAGTTGGCACTGGCTTTCTTGTATTCGGCGGAATCGCCAAGGCCATTGAAAACGTTTACCTCGGCCGTACCCATCAGCGTGAAGGCATCACCTGAGACATCGCCTATCGATTCGGTGTTGTGTTCGTAGATTCCCCTTAAGTTCAGGCTGGGCAAAAAGTTGAGTTTCGACCTGGTTACCGCCCATTTAGCCACTTTGGAATTGAGCCTGTAGTAAAGAAGCTCCGGCCTGTTGGCATTGGTCAGGGAAATCCAGTCGGACAGGCTCAGCCCGGAAGAGCCGTCCACCAGTTTATCGCCTTTCTCTGGCACCCAGGATTTTTCATTCGGCAGTCCCATGGCCACGTTCAATGCGGATAGCGCGATATCGATCCGGTTTTTTGCTGCCGCCAGTTCCTTCCTGTAGCTTGCAAGATGAACTTCGTACCTCAACACGTCGGATCGAAGAGCTGTCCCGCGAGCATATCTTGATCGTGCCAGTTGAAGGCTCTTTCGTGCCGTTTCCACCGCCTTTTCTATTACCCCGTACCTTTCTCTGGCAAGCAACCAATTGGTATAGGCCCTCTGAACTGAAAGCAATACCTGCTGTTTTACCTGTTCGAGCTTCAGCTTGCTCATCTCCTTGAGTAACCTTGAGGTCTCGTACCGGTATACTTCCCTTCCTCGGTTAAAGACGGGTTGTGTAACGATGACTTCCGTTTTAAGATTAGTGCGGGCGGAGGGGTGGTTTAAGCGATCTATCCGGAAATCTTCCGCTTTGAATTCTTCCTGGGACAGCTTGCTGCTGAATACCTGGACGGGACTGTCTGACCGGGAATATGTTTCCCGTACATCCACCCTGGGGAAAAAAAGACTTCTCGCGGATTGAACACCGTAGGTTGCAGCATCTCGCTGTGCCAGTTGAGCCTGTATCATGGGGTTGTGCTTGAGGGCAAGGCTGAAGGCCGTACGAAGGTTTAAAACGCCTGCTGTGGTTGTTCCCGGACTATCGGATGACCTCTGTGTCCCGGCAAATATGAAGCTTTTGTTAACACTTAAAATGATGACCAGAACAGCAACGCATACACCGAATTTCCCCCAGAAGTTGCCGGGAAAACGTATCATGGATTGACTCCTGTTTTTTCTTGATTGCAGTGCTGTGGCCTTTATCACAGTGGCAAACTGCACTTACAGCAATCGATGGCAAATTTTGAGCTCAGGTGGTTAAAGTAACCCATCAAATCGGATGGTTCAAGTTTTTTCCCCATTCAAATTTATTTTCCCCCTCCGGCGTACTGGTAACTGCGTACCGGGCCTGTTTTCTGCTGTCATACGAGGAGGCGGTGCAATTCAAAAAGCAAACCTGGTTAACGGCCGGATGCGGTGCATTACCTGATGTCGGGATGTCAAAAAAGGCTTATATTTTCCGAAAAAGCAGCAAGTGGCGGGTTTTTCAACTTAAACTGGTGGAAGCGCATGATTCCATCGGCGCTTTGAACCATCTTCATGTAATATACGACAGGGCCTGGGGTGAAGTATCTTCGGGGGAAGGGACGGTAACATTGCTACCGTCCCTTTCGAAACAATGAGTCCGGGTTAACGGGCAGACCTTCTTCGCCTGATTACCGTGATCAGCACGAACAGCACTATAACTGCTATGGGGATACCCCAAACTTCGATGAAGGCCGCGGTGTACATGATCCTGAGGAGCAGTTTCTGATGATCCTTGTCGGTCACCGGAATGGCTCCGAGGGATTTACCAACGGTGTGAAGTATCTTAAACGTCAACGCGCCTCCCGGAACCGTTTCGTGACACGAAATACATATCCCTGCTCGTTCCATGTGGTTGCGTTCGCTGTTATCAAGAGCCCTTGACAGCGGCCAGTGGTGTCCCACGGTCTGAAGCTGTTTTCCGTCTCTGGTGACTATCCTGTCGAGAGACATCGGCAGGTCAGGTATTCCGGGTATCTGCGGCTTGACCTTCTTGCTGAGAAGTTCACCCTGGGC
>JALXAI010000449.1 GCA_026992215.1 Desulfobacterales bacterium
GTTACAAGAATAATATCAGCCTTGGGTTTATCTTTTCTCAGTTCATACGGATCAAAGTAGATAACCGGATCACCATCATAAAGGAAACAATCGTGCCCCAGCCACGATAAACGCTTCAATACTTCTTCCATGCTTCACCTCCCTCCTCTACACGAAACTGCCCAGAGGATCCAGCTGCAAAAAAGCGGAACCGCCGGGGTTTCTTAAAACATCCAACACTGCTGCCAGAGAAAGAGAAAGAGACTTTTTAAGATGGAACAGGTTTTTTTGCTGGTGTGCCAGACAGGCGCACGAAATTATGGACGAGAGGCTTCTCCTGTCTCTTGTTCTCCTTCCCAGGGTTCTCGCGTAAATTGCCTTTTTGGTCCAGAAGACGGGAAACCGGACGTTTGTGAGAGAACACAGAATACGATCCACCCGGGTAAAAGGATGGCTGAAAACCTCTCTTGCCACACCCCTGTATTCATATGGGACAATACCGTCAAACTGCCATTCCCAGAAACAGTGTTGCCACTTTTTGCTCACAGAGTTTGTCGCCATAAAATGGGGCAAGCAAACGTTATGGGACACTGTATCCGCGGCAAGATGAGTCAAGAAACCGTAAGCATATGCCTTTTCATGGTTATCCTTGCTGATCTCAAGGAGCTTAAGACCAATCTCCCATGTGTGGCACTTGCGCTTGGTGCTTTTCCCGGTATTCCCGAAAAAGATATCCGCGCTCAAGCATCCGTAGAGATAGTAGAGCGGACTGGATTCCAGTACGGCAGCCACAGCGGGTACGACATTTTGTACGTATTCCAGTGCCGAAGCACCGATGTAAACATGTATTCCGGGACCCCAGGCGTACGAAGTTCCCGGCATAACAAGTTCGACCATAACCAGGATCACTACAAGTATCACAATCAACATCGCCTCTTTACTCCTGCTCTACCAGCGATTAAATGCCTTCTTGCGCAAAAGTACGTAAATGGCTCCAGTTCCTCCGTCACAGGGACGGGCAGAACTGAACGCCAGTACCATCTTACCAATTTCTCCCTTGCACAGCCAAGATTTTATATAGCTTTTTATTACAGGCACCTTGTTGTCTGAATGCAGTCCACGGCCATGGACAATCAAAACGCATCGATAACCCTTCCTGACCGAGTCGTGCAAGAATCGGACAACTTTTTCCTTTGCTTCAGATTTTTTGAAACCATGCAGATCGATGAAGTCCTGGTAGGAAAATTTTCCTTCCCGAAGTTTAACAAGAACTGCAGGGTTTAGTCCGGCCACACCACCTTCCACGTATTCGTCAGAGAAGGTCAAATCAAACTCGCCGTATCCCGATACGAGCTCGGCAAGCCTGGCTAGTGCCTCGGCTTCTTCTTCCTGAACGAAAAATCTTGGAGGCTTTGGCCTGCCAGCCCTCAAAAACTTTCTTTTTTTCCCGTCTTTTAACGGAACAACATCTTCCATCTCTTTCCTGAATATTTCATTATCCCCATCCACCAGTCCGGAATTTTTTGAGGGCCAATCATATTTTCGATCTCGCCTGTTTTTTCTGGCTTCCGCTATCTTTTTGTCAAGTTCTTTGAAAGGCGAATAAGAGAGGGATTTATCCTGGGGAAGCCTGGTCCTTCCCCTTGATCCGGGGGCTTTTTTTGTCATTATGCCCCTCCATTTGTTATATTGACGATGAACAGAAACTTTTTACTTTTATACCATAGAACTTTATGCTAGGAAAGTTTTCATGAGACCGCCCGTAGTAATCAGCAACAATCAGGAACTCGACGATCTGGTACAGGATCTCTGCAATGAAAACGTTATTGGAATAGATACCGAGTCAGACAGCTATTATAGTTATCGAGACAGAATATGCATAATCCAGGTATCCTCTTCAACAGCGGACTATATAATCGATAGCCTGGCGATAAAAGACCTCTCGCCCCTCAAAACCATCGTGGAAAACGAGAAAGTGGAGAAAATTTTCCACGATTGCACGAACGATATAACAGGGCTCAAGGCCGATTTCGACATTCGGTGCAAGAACATTTTTGATACTGCCATCGCCTGGCGGATGATCTCCGGGGAACTCCGGGGACTTGCTTTCTTGCTGGAAACATACTTCGGAGTACTGCATAACAAGAAATTCCAGAAATGGGACTGGAGAAGGAGGCCTCTCGCACCCGAACAGCTGGAATATGCCAGGATTGACACTCACTACCTGATACCTTTGAGAAACATCTTGCTCAGGGAGCTTGAAACCAGGGGTTTAGTACTCAAGTTCAGAGAAACCATGAAGAACCTGGAAGCCCTCGAGAAGACCCCTAGGAAGTTTAACCCGAACGGTTTCTGGCGACTCAAAGGAGCGCAAGGTCTTGATCCGAAAAGCCTTGACGTTCTTAAAGCATTATACAGGTATAGAGAAAAAACGGCAGAAAGGCTCAATAAAGCCTCTTTCAGGGTAATTAACGGCGAGACAATGATAAGGCTCGCAAAGAGGAAACCGAAAACCCTGCAGGAAATAAAAAGCGTTAAAGGGCTACCAAAACACATGAAGAAACACGGGGCAAAAGATTTGCTAAACATCATCAGAAAGGTAACATCGAATCAGAGTTAGTACCGGCAACATTGCAATTGAAATAGAGATAAGTTAATGGGCTTTTTCGATTGCATCCACAGAATAGCAGAAGAAAGGATCAAGGAAGCGTTTGACAGGGGTGAGTTTGACAATCTTCCCGGAGCGGGTAAACCACTGAAATTCGATGACAAGTACCTTGTGCCGGAAGAGCTCAAACTGGCCTACAAGATTCTCAAAAACGCATCCTGTCTCCCTCCGGAACTCGAACTGAAAAAGGAAATCCAGACAGTGGAAGAGCTGCTCGAAGGAATTGAAGATGAGCAGGAAAAATACCGTCAGATAAAAAAACTAAATTTCCTTATCATGAAGTTGAACATGATCAGATCGGTACCGGTAAACATGGAAAAAAACCAGGTTTACTACGAGAAAATTGTCAACAGAATAACGGTGAGGAAGAAAAAGCAAAAGTTACGGGAATAGCACGTGCTGATTCCTGCAATCCCGCTGTCCTTTACAGTCAAATTCTCTCTCTTTTGCAATTAAAACGCATCTTCAATCTTTCTCCCCGAGCTTCCATGCCGGACCGTAAAATCCAGGAAACCGGGCGAAATTGAAATCCACCGCTTGCTACCTACACCTCTTCGTAAACCGGCTTTCAACAGGGAGCTCATATGTTTAATGAGAGGAAATCTCAAGCGTCGGAAAGTTCCTTTAACCTTTCAAGGCATCTCTGCTCGCCTTTGCTATCTCCCATTGCCCGGTAACAACAAGCCATGTAATATACCGTATCCCTTGTTTCTCCCGCCCCTGATAAATACTTCAGCGCCTTCTCAAAGTTACCGAGGTTCATGTGGCTGATGGCAATGCAGAGAACTAACCTCTCGTTTCCGGGAAAAAGTTCTATGGCCCTGGAAAGAACATCCAGGGAGCCATTGAAGTCTTTTTTCTTTTGCAGAAGCATACCGAGCCCCAGGTAAGCCCTGGCATTGGGAAAGTACTCCAGTGACCTTCTGAAGAGTACTTCCGCGACCTCATCCGGGTTCGGTATGAAACGATTCCTGGAATAATCGCCGTGGCTGAATGTCATCCCGAGCCTGGAAAGAAAATCGGCGTGAAGCGGATAAAAATCAGGGTCGTCTGCCAGTTCAATATTTTTCGCAAACTCGGGCAAATTTGAAAAGAATCCTTTTCTCAGCTCCTTTCCGAAAGAAAGGATCATCTCCTCGGTAAGCGACGGGTCTGTCTCGAAATACATTATGTCTTCAATCTTTTTCAACCATATGTCATCTGTTGCGTTCAGCCGTTTCTTGAAATCCTCGTACAGGTCGGTGCCAGGGAAGATATCCAGAATGTAAAATATTGCGCTAAGAGGTTTGATCCTCTTGATAAGCCTCAGGCTCTCCGCAATGGTATCCCGGGTTTCACCGGGAGAACCGTAAATGAAATAGGC
>JALXAI010000450.1 GCA_026992215.1 Desulfobacterales bacterium
AAGCTTCTTATATTACCGGACAGATAATCCATGTAAATGGCGGAATGTTTATGGGGTGAAGATAGTTATGGGAGAAAATTCTCGAAGACGAGTCGTGATAACGGGAGTTGGTATCATCAGCCCGGTTGGGGTTGGAACGCAGGAAACCTGGGACTCCATAGTCAGTGGGAAATCGGGAATCGCACCTATTACGCGATTTGATGCCAGTGACTTTCCGACGAAGATAGCGGGTGAAGTTAAGGGATTCAAGGCAGAAGAGTTTATTCCCAGGAAAGAAGCTCGCAGGATGGATCTCTTTATCCAGTACGCCGTGGCGGCGGCACGAATGGCACTGGATGATGCCGACTACGAGATTCCACCCGATGAAGCTCATCGGGTCGGGGTTTACACCGGGTGTGGTCTTGGCGGCCTCTTAACCCTGGAACACTACCACTCTGTGCTTATGAAAAACGGCCCCAAAAAGATAAGCCCTTTTTTTATCCCGATGATGATAGCCAATATGGCACCGGGACAGATTTCTATTTACTATGGTGCAAGGGGCCCCAATCTTTCTGTGGCCACGGCCTGTGCCGCCGGTACTCATGCTATCGGGGAAGCTTTCAAAATGATCCAGAGAGATCACGCTGATGTGATGCTCACCGGGGGCGTGGAAGCAACGATAACACCGCTTGCCCTGGGAGGTTTCAATGCCATGAAGGCAATTTCAACCCGCAACGATGAACCGGAAAAGGCTTCAAGGCCCTTTGAGAAGAACAGGGACGGTTTTGTCCTGGCAGAGGGTTGCGGGATCCTGGTGCTTGAGGAACTGACACATGCCTTAAACCGCGGAGCAAGAATTTATGCGGAACTTATAGGGTATGGCGCCAGTGGAGATGCCTTCCACATTGCTGCTCCGGCACCCGAGGGAAGGGGAGCAGCCAGTTGCATGAAGATGGCGCTGGAAGACGCGGGGATAGAACCCACCGATGTGCAGTACATTAACGCTCACGGAACATCCACAGATTTGAATGATAAGTATGAAACTCAAGCAATAAAAACGGTTTTTGAAGAGCATAGCAGAAAGTTGGCCGTGAGCTCCACGAAGTCGATGACCGGGCATCTCCTGGGAGCAGCCGGGGGGCTGGAAGGAGCGCTTACGGCGCTTAGCGTGTATCACGATATAGCTCCACCCACCATCAATTACGAAGAGCCCGATCCTGAATGTGATCTTGATTATGTTCCCAACGTGGCAAGGAAAATGGAAATAAAGGTTGCCCTTAGCAATTCGTTTGGTTTTGGTGGCACCAATGGTACCTTGATTTTTAGAAAATTCGAAAAGTAGTGATGACGATGACGAAACCGCAACTTGTTATTGGCTGTGATCATGCCGGTGTTGAACTGAAAGACAAAATCGTAACCTTCTTGAAGGATTCCGGGTATCCCGTGACGGACGTGGGAACCACGGATTGTAACTCTGTGGATTACCCGGATTTTGCCACGGCGGTGGCTGTCCGGGTCATGGATAACCCCGGTTTCCTGGGGATCCTGGTATGTGGCTCGGGTATAGGGATGTCGATGGTGGCCAACAGGTTCCCCGGTATCAGGGCGGCGCTTTGCCGTGGAGTTACGGAGGCCAGGTTAAGCAGGAGGCACAATAACAGCAATGTGTTATGCCTCGGTGCCCGGCTGATCGGAGTCGATCTTGCCCTCGAGATAGTTAAGGCCTGGTTGAATGAACCCTTTGAAGGCGGAAGGCACGAGCGGCGAGTGAAGCTTTTTGATATGAAAAACGGCTACGATATCCTGCTCGGCCTCGTAGACCCGGAAATAGCCGAAGCTATCGCCCTGGAGGAGCAGAGGCAGAGAACAAAACTGGAGCTCATAGCATCCGAGAATTTCGTGAGCCCTGCGGTGCGCCAGGCACAGGCAAGCGTTATGACGAACAAGTACGCAGAAGGCTATCCCGGGAGGCGATATTACGGGGGGTGTGAATTCGTTGACAGGGCTGAAATGCTGGCGCGGGAAAGGCTGAAAAAATTGTTCGGTGCCGAGTACGTGAATGTTCAGCCTCACTCCGGATCTCAGGCTAACATGGCTGTTTATTTCAGTGTTCTGGAACCCGGAGATACCATACTCGGTATGGCTTTAAAGCATGGAGGACACCTCACTCATGGCGCGGCGGCCAGTTTTTCGGGCAAGCTTTACAAGACGGTGTCCTACGGCGTTGACAGGGAAACGGAAACCATAAACTTTGAAGAAATTGAGGAAAAAGCCAGGAAGCACAGGCCCAAACTGATCATAGCCGGGGCGAGTGCGTATCCGAGGATCATAGATTTCAAGAGATTCAGGGAGATATGTGACGAGGTCGGGGCGTACCTCATGGTGGATATGGCTCACATAGCAGGCCTCGTATGTTCCGGATTCCATCCCAACCCGCTCCCATGGGCTGATTTTGTAACATCCACCACCCACAAGACCATGCGGGGACCAAGGGGTGGAGTAATACTGAGCCATGCTAAGTACGCGAAAGTACTGGACAGCCAGATCTTTCCGGGGTGCCAGGGCGGCCCTCTTATGCATGTTATCGCCGCAAAGGCGGTGGCATTTAAGGAAGCCCTTACGCCGGAGTTCAAAGAATACCAGCGACAGGTTGTTGAAAACGCAAGGACGCTGGCGGAAGAATTGCGAGGCTACGGATTCCGACTGGTTTCCGGGGGAACCGACAACCATCTGCTGCTGGTTGACCTGAAATACCAGAATATCACGGGGAAGGCCGCGGAAGAGACTCTGGACAAGGCCGGAATTACCGTAAACAAAAACAGCATCCCCTTTGATAGCAGAAGCGCGTCTGTTACAAGTGGTATCCGGATTGGAACTCCCGCGGTAACCACCCGTGGAATGAAAACTGATGACATGAAACGGATTGCAGGTTTTATCAAAAAGGCCATCGATCTCAGGGACGACGACCAAAAGCTGGAAGAACTGAGAAACGAGGTAAGGGAATTCTGCGAATCATTCCCGTTGCATGTGCCTGTAAATCCCGAAATATAAAATGAATCCTTCCAAAAAGTTATCCGCGAGTGCCGAAGACGTAACCTTCATGAAAAAAGCCATCAGGCTTGCCTCCAGGGGAACCGGCTTTGTTTCTCCCAACCCGCTTGTCGGCGCCGTAATCGTCAAGAATGGCAGAATTATTGGGAAGGGATACCACGAGAGGTTCGGTGGGCCTCACGCGGAAGTCAATGCCCTTGGAGACGCGGGCCGGGAGGCCAGGGGAGCGACTCTTTATGTCACCCTCGAACCCTGTAACCACTACGGAAAGACCCCTCCCTGCACCGAGGCAATCCTCAAAGCCAAAATAGCCCGGGTCGTTATCGGCATGATGGATCCCAACCCGGATGTTGATGGCGGAGGAGCGAAATTTCTGGAAAAGCACGGACTGGAGGTGCTGTGCGGCGTTCTGGAAGATGAGTGCGAAAGGCAAAACGAGATTTTTTTGAAGTATGTCAAGGAAAGGATACCCTTTGTGATTTCTAAGGTTGCGGCAACACTTGATGGAAAAACTGCCACGGCCTGTGGCGATTCAAAATGGATTACCGGTGAGAAGAGCAGAAACTTTGCTCATGGATTAAGGCAGCGCGTGTCCGCGATTCTTGTTGGTGTCGAAACAGTTATCCTGGATAACCCCATGCTCACGGTCCGACTTAAAAAAGTGACACCAAGTCATCCTGCCCGGTTTGTTTTCGATTTTTACGGCAGGACTCCTTTTAATGCGAACGTTGTACGGACGGCAAAAGATGTTCCGACCTACCTGGTGGTTGGCGAGGAATGTGGAAAAGGGAGGATGGAGAAGTTTGTGGAGCATGGGGTGCGCGTCTGGCAAATGCCCGGCGCAGGCGGATTGATAGATCCCGCGGCGTTTTTGAGGGAGCTCGGGAAAAACGGTTTTGACAGCCTTCTCGTTGAGGGAGGCTCAGCAGTGCACGGATCCTTTTTTGATGCCGGGCTTG
>JALXAI010000451.1 GCA_026992215.1 Desulfobacterales bacterium
AAGACATACCTTACTCCGTTATGGAAGCCAGTGCCGCAGCCAGTGCCGCAGCCTGCCAGCTGGCTCCTGCTCGAGGTACCGAGGTACGGGAAGTACCCGTGCCAGAAGAGAGAGATGTTTCCGGGGATCCACCCAGGATTGGCGTGTTTGTCTGTAACTGCGGGATTAATATAGGGGGAGTGGTACGGGTTCCCGAAGTGGTGGAATATGCAAAGAGCCTTCCGAATGTGGTGTACGTACAGGAAAATCTCTTTTCGTGCTCACAGGACGCCCAGGAAAGGCTCCGTCAGGTAATAGAAGAAAACAACCTTAACAGGATTGTGGTCGCGGCGTGTTCACCAAGGACCCACGAACCTTTGTTCCAGGAAACACTTTCTGCAGTCGGACTGAACAAGTACCTCTTTGAAATGACTAACATCCGTGACCAGGACTCATGGGTACACTCCGACGATCCGGATGCTGCAACAGAGAAGGCCAAGGACCTTGTGAGAATGGCAGTCGCGAAGGCAAACCTGCTTGAACCCTTGCCCGAATCGGAAATAGACATCACCCCGTCGGGCCTGATAATAGGCGGCGGGATCGCGGGAATGGTAGCAGCACTTTCCCTTGCAGAACAGGGATACGAAGCCCATATTGTCGAGAAAAAGGACGTGCTTGGTGGCCACGCGAGAAAGATCAGGTGGACGTGGAAAGACGAAGACGTCCAGGCGTACCTCAATGAGCTGATCGACAGGGTCACCAGCCATGAAAAGATAACGGTGCACACCTCGAGCGAGGTTAAAGATGTCTCGGGTTTCATAGGTAACTTCGTTACCACAATTGAGAACGCAGGCGGCGATCGAAAAGAAATCGAGCACGGCGTTGCAATTATTGCCACCGGCGCACACTCCATAAAACCGGACGAGTACCTCTATGGGAAACACCCCAGGGTGTTCAGATGGCACGATGTTGATGACCTGATTGCCGAAAAAAGTGAACTTATAACAAAGGGATCCACCGCTGTTTTCATCCAGTGCGTTGGGTCAAGAGAACCCGAGAGACCCTACTGCAGCAAGATATGCTGCACACACAGTATTGAAAGCGCGATAAAGATTAAGGACCTGAACCCGGAAATGAATGTGTTCGTACTCTACAGGGATATCCGGACGTACGGGCCCAGGGAAGAGCTTTACCAGGAAGCCAGATCAAGGGGGGTAATCTTCATCCGTTACTCGCTCGATAATAAGCCAAGGGTTGAAGCCGGCGGTGGTGAGAAATTAAAGGTAACCGTCCATGACCCGATACTCGACATGGACGTTGTGCTGGATGCGGATTTCATTAATCTTGCCACAGCGATATATCCTCGAGATCACGAAGAAATCGCCAAGATGTTTAAAGTACCGCTTAATAGTGAGAAATTCCTGGTGGAAGCCCACATGAAGCTTCGACCAGTAGATTTTGCCACCGAAGGCGTTTTCCTTTGCGGGCTTGTACATTACCCGAAGCCGATCGATGAATCAATTGCCCAGGCAATGGCCGCGGCATCACGGGCTGCCAGCGTGCTTTCACGGAAAAAGATCAAGACCAGCGGGATCGTTGCGGAAATTAACGAGGAAACATGCGTGGGTTGCCAGGGCTGCCTTGAAGTATGCCCGTTCGGCGCTATCACCTACGATGAAGAAAAACACGTTTGCAGGGTAATCCCTGCACTGTGCAAAGGCTGCGGCGGTTGCTCTGCCACGTGCCCGTCGAGCAGCGTAATCCTGAAAGGCTTTACACCCAGGCAGATATTTGCACAGATAGACGAGGTTCTAGCTTACTAGATTAAGAAGGGGACTTGAAATGAGTGAAAAGGGTTTCGATCCTAAGATTATCGCTTTTTTATGTAACTGGTGTGCCTACGCGGGGGCTGACCTTGCAGGGGTGAGCCGGCTCCAGTATCCTCCGAATACCAGGACCGTGAGGGTATTGTGCTCGGCAAGTGTTTCTCCGCACCACGTCCTAAAGGCTTTTCAGAAAGGGGTGGACGGGGTTTTCATTGGAGGGTGACACATCGGTGACTGCCATTACCTGTATGGTAATTACATGACTACTAAAAGAGTAGCTTTCTTAAAGGAACTTTTAAAATTTGCGGGCATCGAACCCGAAAGGCTTCATCTTAGATGGGTGTCGTCGGCCGAGGGTCCCAGGTTTGCCGAAAGCATTACCGAGTTTGTAGAGAAGATAAAGAAGCTCGGGCCATCTCCATTGAAAGAAAAGAAAGCGGCCTGAGGGGCAATCCGGCACATCCGGATTATTTTATCTCGTTCGGAAACCGTTCATGCGAAGGGAAATGAGGGCTTGTCAAGAGGTTGGCTCGCGATCAGTTCGAGGGCCAGCCTTTTTTAAGCGCTGTCCCACTTTTCTTGCATTTTTCTTATGGCTTCCCTGGCCAGCAGGTCGCACCTCTCATTTTCTGAAATCCCGCTATGACCCCGAATCCATTTCCAGTTCACCCGGTGTTTCCTGGTTTCCGCGTCAAGAGTTTTCCACAAATCAACGTTCTTGACCCTGCTCTTAGTAGTCGTAAGCCAGTTACGTTTCTTCCACTTGTGAAGCCAATCCGTGATTCCTTTTTGCACGTACTGAGAATCAGTGCATATTGTAACATCACACGGTTCTTTCAAGGCTCGCAATGCCTCGATCACCGCCGTGAGTTCCATGCGATTGTTCGTGGTGAAGGGCTCTGCGCCGGAGATTTCTTTGCGCACGTTCCTGTACTTCAAAACGGCCGCCCAGCCTCCGGGTCCCGGATTACCCTGGCATGCACCATCGGTAAATATTATGACCTCTTTTCGGTATTTATCGCTTTCGTTCATAGTAAAAAAAGCAAAAGGGTAGGGGATATAAATTATCAGGTTCTTTTCAAAAACCGCTCCCTTATGAACCTCTGAACGGTATTTGCGTTGAACTTCCTCAGGTACTGTTCAAGGTTCTCAAGGGGAATCTCCGCCCGCGCCATACCCTTGTGCCCCCCAGCGCTGCCAATAGAACCAAAGGCCTTTGCAGCAAGCTGGCCAGCGTTTTTCCTGATCCCATCATTTCGTATGACAACTACCAGCTTGTCGTTGGTAAGCCCGGAGACAACAACCCACCTGATATCATGAATTTTCATAAGAAAATCAGCCACAAGAACGCAAATGTCATGCGATGGCACACGCTCAAGATAGGTAAAAATCCTTTTTCTGGATACCCTCTTATTCTCAAGAGCCCTCTTGAAATATTTCAAGTCCTTGAGCTCCATGTCCGATATTTCGATTTTCCTGAGCGTATTAATAAATCCAAAGGGAAACAAGTACCTGAAGGCTTTGACATCTTCCTCAACAACCTTACCCTGAAAATCATGTGTATCGGTTTTTATGCCGTAAATTAAAGCTGTTGCAAGAGTTTTTGAAGGTTTAATCTTTGCTGCTTTCAAATATTCGGTGAGAATTGTTGAGGTGGCACCGTAGGTCGGACGAATATCGGCAAAGTTTATACCTTCGGGCTCTTCTTTCAAAGGATGGTGGTCAATTACCACGTCAAAATCTATATCCTGGAACTCCTCGAAGTGACCCGGTTGACCATCCACGATTACGTGGCGGTCAAATTCATTAAGATCAAGGGCTTTCTTATCAACCACAGGAATCTTCAACAGCCTTACCATTGTTATGTTGTTGAGCCTGGTAATCGGTCTTATTATGGAAATGGTGGTGCTCTGAACCTTGCGCCAGAGTATTCTCTTCACGGCCATGGCAGATGCCAGGGAATCGGGATCAGGGTCTATGGTGATAAGCACCCGGTCCTTAGGATCAAAAACATCGAGGAACCTTGAAAGAAGCGAAGTAACGGATTTAGGGCGAGTTGTCTGAATGTTGAGAGAACCCATACGGCGTAGCTCTTGTTGAAGAATGTTTAAAACAAGTGATCGATTTTTCAGGGCACCTAAAACATAGCACAGATTTCGCGCTTGCACCAATACAAATAAAAAAGCGGCTCTCGCCGCTTGTTTGACCCATCTTGGAGCGGGAAACGGGATTCGAACCCGCGACTTCAACCTTGGCAAGGTTGCACTCTACCGCTGAGTTATTCCCGCTCTTTGTTCATTCTTTATTTAACAATCCTGTCAAATTTGTCAAGGGGATTTTTTATCCTTTAACAATAGCGACATTGCTTTAACCGGAATCAGTCGAGTATCGCTGTAGATCAGTGAGGCACCCTGGCGCAAGCATGCCGCGGAAAACAATTCCATCAAAAAATGAAATCCCCCTGCTGTCAAAACGAAAACAAGTTTACGTCCGATAAGATATATTATGTTAACATTTATATGTGCTCGAAAATGCATTTACGGTAGCAGCTTTGAGCGGTGTTTCACCTCTTGAACATGGGACTTCCATGCTAACGTGAGCTACTGGATACCCTTAGAAATCAAAACACAAAAACGTTCCGGGAAGGCCCATGACTATAAGGTTGAATGCGGGAGCCGGAAAGATTTTCTTTTTCGTTAAGAAAAGAGTGTCCTTTCACTCGGGCGACGTGAGAGAACACATAGAACAAACGAAGGAATGATTTAAAAGATTTTAACAGCCTTCGTCTTCCTCTATTACAAAGGAAGGCTGCGATGGTTGTTGTGGGATCTCAACCTTGGGTGTGGTGCTTGACGGTGCTTCCTTTTGTGTCTTTGGCATCTCTTTGGGGCTCTGTGCCACGCATTCCTCGAAGCCCTGCTTTTTTAATGCCTCTGCAAGTTTATGCCAGAGCTTCTGGTTCCTGGGATCAATCATGAGTGCCTGGCGGTACTTTTGAGTGGCAAGCGCATAGTGCCCTGTGGATAAGAGTTTGTCGGCTTCCGCTCCCAGCTTTGCGCACCTTTTATACTGGGCACTCAGTATGGTTTTGTTTTTCAGAAGTGCCAGTGATCCTGCCAGAACTAAAGCAAGTAGAATTAAAATGATAGTGATTCGTTTATAGATCACTCTTGCCTCCTAGCTTCTTAGAAAATAATGTTTCCAGGAAACCGAAAAGAAAAAGGAAGCCGATTGCGGCAACAGTCACCATCAGGATAGTTACCCCTATCGGCAAACCCAGAAGCTTATAAAGAAAATATTTGCCGAGGTAGCCCGTTTTGTAGATTGGCTTTATCAGCGTAAAGGCTTCCGAGAACAACCATGATCCGAACATTATACCAAGCACAAAAAGGAGTCCGTCTACCCGACCGCCAGCCGTGGCGGTTAACGATGTGGCCGGTCAGTATCCGCCAATCACCATCCCTGTCCCCAGGACGAACCCTGCCAGGATATATGAGTACAGGTAAGTATCAGGAACGTAAAGGAGGGAAAGATCGAGAATTCCGAGCGCTGACGTAGCATACAGCAGAAGCATCGCAGTAACAATAGCAGTAAACATCACCTTGACCACGGTGACATCGTAGAGGTAAAAAACCCCAGCAATTTTCCGGCAATTGGCCAGGCCCGAGCTTTCCAGTATAAAACCGAAAAAAAACCCGAAGCAAACCGCCAGAAAAAAATCGACCGGCGTATTCACCATTCCTGCGAGCTTGATCACGGGACCCATTAGAGCCACTCCTCCCTGACAAAGTAAGCAACTGCATACCCACCAAAGAATACAGAAAAAAGAAAGACCCAGGAGCCCACGGAAAGCATGGATGCACCGACGAGCCCCTGCCCGCTGGTGCATCCGAGCCCCAACCTGGAAGCAAAACCAACCAGGACTCCACCTGTAAATGCTGCAAAGATTCTGTTCCGGCCGCGAATCCCCGGCCCCTTGTCAACTGCAATTCTAAACCGGCCATTAACAAAAGCCGATGCAAGACCACCGAGGAAAGTACCGTAGCCCAGGTAGACGAGCCAGTAATGAAGAGGCGTATGGAGCCCGGCAAAATAACGTCCGAAATATGCCGAATTCTCAACGTGTGAAGGAGCAACCAGATGAGTGAAATAAGCGGCCAGCCTGGCCATGAAGGATGATCCACCCAGGCCTTTGCCACATACCAGAAACGTAAAAAACAAAAGAAACCCAAGGGCTATTCCACCGAGATAGGGCTGCCAGTAGTCTTTCATTGGAAGTTTACTCCTCGCAGAGAAATAATAGCGGTCTGTTTGTAAGAACTTCCCACGCCACATTAAGTCTTGGACTGGAAGCTTAACCGCCCGCCACAAATAACCCTAGGATGCAAGTACTCTTGTATTGATATCTTATATATTTTTAGATAGCATAGGATCGAGAAAAGGGCAATATTTATATTTTCATAATATTAAAAGATCATAAAAAGTCATTTCCATGCGTGTTTCAGCAATCGGGAGCGCTGAATGAGAAAAACGGGCATCTTCTATCACCCCAGTTTCAGCAGAAGAAGTTACCTTACCCAGGGCACCAGGCTCGAGGATTTTCCCCAGGCCATCGAGCACCTGTTGAAAAAAGGTAACGTGTTAATGTTCGAATCCCCTCCAATAAAAGAAGAATGGATACTCAAGGTTCACACCCCTGAACTTATTCTTGGAGTTCGCGCCGATCACCTGTGCAGCACTGCCTGGCATTCTGCCGGCGGAGTGGTGCTGGCGGGCGAAAAGATATGGACGGGAGAGATTACCAGCGCCTTCGCGTTTATCGGAGCCGGTGGTCATCATTCGGGACGGGACTACTTTGGTGGCTATTGCTGTTTTAACGATGTAGTAATCACCATCACCAAGCTGAGAGAAATTTACGGGGTGAAGAAGTTTGCCATACTCGACACTGACGCCCATCACGGAGACGGCACCAGGGATCTTGTGAAAGACGATCCCGACGTTCTTCATGTTTGCATGTGCTACAGCGATTACAGATCTCCCGACGGAACGAAAATAGATGTGGCCGTGGGCGGCTGGTTCGGATGGAGAGGCGGTGACACATCGGGGAAAAGCCCCAACGAGAAATATTTCGAGAAGGTATGCAGCGTTTTCCCCGGTGCGGTAAAAGAGTTCGAACCGGACCTGATTTTCTGGTACTTTGGTTTTGATACCCACCAGGGCGATTACGGCAGTCTTGGTTTAACTGGTGAGTGTTACAACAATATCGCGAGATTAATGGTTGACCTTTCTCTCGATTTGACCGGCGGAAAGCTTGAAGTAGTGCTGGGTGGAGGTTCGAGGGCTGATATCGCGAGAAACGTTATTCCGCCAATAATTGAGATTCTTGCGGACTACAGAAACGAGTAACCCGAAAGATATTCTGGTTTCATTAACACCCCCGGGCAGATAGATTTCAGGTGGACAAAAAGAAGGCAAAAAAGCTCCAGAAATTTCTGACCTATGTTCTGTGCCATAGTCCCGATGAGTTTGGTATCTTCCTGGACGAAGACGGTTCTATTGCCATAAAAGAGTTGTTGTGGGCAATAAAAGAAGAAGAGGGCTGGAGTTACATTCGGGAATCGCATCTTCGGGATTTGATCTTGCTTGGTTTTGAAGTCCCTTACCGTCTTGAAGGAAAGAAAGTAATAATTCAAGACGGACTTCCCAAACCTTATTATCCCGTGGAGGAACCACCCCGCGTTCTGTATCATTCTGCCAGGCTCAAAGCCTGTTACCATATTTATAAACACGGCCTTAAAGCCGCCGGGAGACCATACCTCCCGCTGGCCAGAACCAGGGAACTGGCTTTAAGGATAGGCAGAAGAAGAGACAGAGACCCGCTGGTCCTTGAAATCAGCGCCCGGGAAGCCTTCTTCGAAGGTATCATCTTCAGAGCCCACGGGACCCACATGTTTCTGGCCGAAGAAGTGCCCTCCAGATTTATCTCCGGGCCTCCTTTGCCGGAAAAGGAAGTGAAAAAAACAAGGGAAAAGAAGTTAAGGAAGCCCCGAGAAACGGAAAAGGAGCGCGACCTCCTCCCCGGTTCGTTTTTCCTTGACCTAGACAGAGACCCCGACCTGTTCAGAAGAAAACAGAAAGAAAAAAGGAAAAAGAAGGGACCTGCGTGGAAGCGAGAAGTAAGAAAAATTAGAAAGAAAAAGCGAGGATTCTAGAACACCCTGCGGGCCCTTGAGTATTCAAAACCTCCCGTTGCGGTGCCGCCTCCTCCCTGATGGTTTCAAAAAACCGTCACCGTAATGAAAACCACGATCAAGCGGCGATATTCTCGGGTCGGACAATGGTAGGAATGATTCGTTTAAGTAGACGTGTTCTTGCATACTTTCCCGTTTTGGACCCAAAAACCCAAATCCCCCTACCCCTTTCATAAACGGGATTAGAGGGATTTTCACATTGTGGGCAGTTCCTTTAAAATTTGACCACCTGATCGAAATCTTTCTAATTCATCTAATTCACACGAAAGTATAATAATATGTTAATGAACCTCCTCTATGTATACTGTCCCATTTTCCCCATTTCCATAGTGCCCGATACCACCGTCTGCCTTGATATTATCCTCAGGGATCCCCATGGAATCGGAGTACCGGATAGCGATTCTTCCGCCGCCACCGCCCACACCGGAGGATGTCCCTTCACCACCGCCGTTCGCCTCAATGGTTCCGCCTCCATCTATGGTTCCCGCTCGAATATTTACTGTACCTCCGGATCCGCCTCCAGCAGCACTGTCCTGGTAGCTTGCTCCGTTGGCCTTCACACTTCCGTTTATTGTTATTGATCCCGCGGTTATAAACACTCTCCCACCGCCATTTCCGCCATAAACCGAGCCCCATGCGCCTCCACCGCTTCCGAGTTCGATAGGGTCTGCCTCGTTTCCATAAGTGTCGTTGGGCTTTGCGTTGTTGTAAGATCCTCCCAGGCCGCCATAACTACCACCAGCACCGGCCTCTGAGCCATCGTTATATCCCAGCGTTATCCCGGAATCGTTGGAGCCCTTACCACCCGGATAGCCCTTACCGGTTACATCTATACTGCCGGTTGAATCAACGATGAGTACCCCAGCATCTAAGTCGATTCGCGGGAAATAATTTGAGGTGGTATCGTAGCTGGTTAAAAGACCATATTCGGCTATCCTCATGGTGTCTACCACCTTCAGGTGATCTCCCAGAACAAGGTTCCCTCCCCTTCTGAATTCCACGTTTCCAAAAACGTACCATCCACAGTAGGTATCTCCTGCTTGAGCAACAGCATCAAAGTTTACTCCGTTTTCGTTTGGCGTAACAACGGTAATCGTGTCTTCGGTGTTGTTCGAAATCAAAAAGGTTTCATCCTGGGTTATATCAGGATTGATCCTCAGGCCTTTAAGACCTCCGGGGAGGAGATTAACCGCACCATCGGTCTTGAGCGTGTCAGGGTTCCCGTCCGCGTCTGAATCAGATATTTCCGCTATTGTGCCATAGCCGATGTGAGGCAACGGGGTTGATTGGGCAGCGGTACCGTTAGGTTCCCCGTTTTCATCCACCACGTTATCATCGATGTAAAGGGTTCCATACTCGTCACCTGAAAATTTAATGTAAACGGTACCGGCGCTAGCGTGGCCGTAGTATCCGTGACCTGAAAGCGCGGTAATATCTTTAAGCCCGTTAAAGTCAGCTTCCGGATCCACCGAATCGCAATAGATGGCAATTCGTCCGCCACCTCCTCCAACGCCGCAATGACTGGCGTTCCCACCGCCATCAGCAGAGATGGTACCGGTTCCTGAAAGTCTCGAGGTATGAATCAAGATCGAACCACCGGAACCTCCTCCAGACGCGTTACAGTTGTTTGCTCCACCATCTGCCTTGATACTTCCATCAACTATGACCGATTGAGACGCGTTTATCGTTATTCTTCCGCCTCCATTTCCGCCATAAACCGAGCCCCATGCGCCTCCACCGCTTCCGAGCTTATCCGGATTCTTCGGATCACCGTAAACCGAATTGGGCACCGCACCCGAGTAACTTCCACCAATACCTCCGTAACTTCCACCAGCGCCAGGTTGTGATCCTTGCTGGAATCCAAGCGTGGTTCCGCGATCGTTGTAGCCCTTACCACCGGGATAGCCCTTACCGGTTACATCTATGGAGCTTCCCGGTTCAATTTCTACAACTGAGGCGTTTATTTCAAGACCGGCTTCATTGGCCGATGGATGCGAGAGAGCGGAATTTCCGGTTATAAGCAACCTTCCGGTGACATTTACCGGATAGTCCGCCACAACCCGCGCACCATTCTTAAGCACGATGTTATCAAAGCTATATCCCGCGGGGATAACGGTCCTGTCACGAGTTGCGGGAAGGTTATGTCCGTCAACTACAAGGTCGCCGTAAGGCTGATCCGCTTGCTTTATAAACAAGGTTCCTTCACCGCCTCTGCCATAATTTCCGATACCACCAGTTACGAGGATGTTTTCGTCCGGAATTTCCATGGAATCAGAGTACCGAATAGCGATTCTCCCGCCGCCACCGCCGACACCATACGACGTGCTTTCACCACCGCCGCTTGCTTCAATGGTTCCGCTTCCGGAAACAGTTCCGGCGACAATATTTATTGATCCTCCGGAGCCGCCTCCGGCAGCGCCGCCCTCCGGAGCTTCCCCGTTTGCTCTGATAAAGCCTTCCAGATCTATGGTATCCGCGGTTATAAATATTCTTCCGCCTCCATTTCCGCCATAAACCGAGCCCCATGCGCCTCCACCGCTACCTGGATCAGAGGGATTGGTTGGATTTCCATAAAGAGAATTGGGTTCAGCGTTTGAATATGACGCTCCAAGTCCTCCATAACTTCCACCAGCGCCAGCTTCTGAGCCTTGCTTATATCCCAATGTTCTCCCGGACTCGTTGTAGCCCTTACCACCGGGATAGCCTTTCCCGGTAACGTCTATACCGCTGTTCTCCTCAATGATGAGCCTGTTAACATCGATGTCCACACGGGAAGAGAAATTCTGTGTCGTGGGATAATGAGTTAACACTCCAAATTCCGCCAGCCTGAGTGTATCAAAAACCTTCAGGTGGTCTCCTATGACGAGACTCCCTCCCCTTCTGAATTCCACGTTACCGAACACGTACCAACCACAGTATGTATCGCCCACCTGTGCTACCGACGAGAAATCAACTCCGTTTTCATTAGGTGTTACTACCGTTATCGTATCTTTCGTATTGGCCGCGATTTCGAAAGTTTCCTGCTGGTTGATGTCGGGGTTTACTCTCAAGCCCACAAGAGCCCCGGGGAACTGTTCAACGGAGCCATCAGTCTTAAACGTATCCATCGTGGAATCATCATTGGAAGAAGATATTTCCTGTATTGTTCCATAGCCTATATGAGACAGTGGGGTTGATCGTGCCGCGGAGCCGACTGGATCCCCGTTTTCATCCACCACGTTATCGTCGATGTAGAGGGTTCCGTAATCATCACTGTTGTACTTCACATAGACAGTGCCTGCGCTGGCACTACCATAGTTCCCGCGTCCTGAAAAGGCGGTAATGTTTCTTAGTTCATTAAAGTTATTATTCGGATCCACGTAATCGCAATAAACAGCAATACGACCGCCTCCTCCCGGGGTTCCGAAATTTGACACTTCTCCACCACCATTTGATGAAATCGTGCCTTTTCCGGAAAGTTCCGACGTGAGAATTAGGATGGAACCTCCGGAACCGCCGCCTGCAGCGCTCCCCGCCGGTGATCCGCCATCGGCCTTGATGCTTCCGTTTACAACAACAGATCCGGACGCGATTATCTTTATTCTTCCACCTCCATTTCCGCCATAGGCCGAGCCCCATGCGCCTCCACCGCTCCCGAGTTCATCCGGGTTCTTCGGATCACCGTAAACCGTGTTGGAAACGGCGCCATAGTAGCTGCCACCAATACCTCCGTAGCTTCCACCAGCACCAGGTTGTGATCCTTGCTGGAATCTATGCGTTATTCCGGGATCGTTGTAACCTTTACCACCTGAATATCCTTTGCCGCTAACGTCTATAGAACTTCCTTCGTCAACCACGAGGTCAGTAACGTTGATCTCCAATCCTGCTTCATTCCCCTGGCTGTGCGTGAGTATAGAGTTCCCGGTCAGATAGAGCTTACCATTTACCGTGATGGGAGAATCAACAAAAACTCTGGCGTTACTGGTAAGGACCACCGAGTCGAAGTTATAGTCTTCAGGTATTACAAGTTCCGTCCACGGTGTGCTGGGGCCCTGGCCGGTGATTACAAGCTTGCCTCCGGTCTCATGATTTTGTTTGAGAAACACGGTACCGTTTGAACCATTACCGTAATTTCCCGGTCCTCCCAGGCTCATTATGCTCTGGAGATCCATGGTGCTCATATCGGTGTAGAAAACAGCTATTCGACCTCCACCACCGCCGGCACCATAATTGGTCTTTCCGCCGCCACTGGCACTTATTTCTCCCGTACCCGAAAGGGTGGATGTGGAGATATTTATACCGCCTCCTGAGCCTCCGCCTGCCGCGGATCCCGCGCCAGAGTCACCATCAGCCTTTATGGCTCCATCTACCATCAAGTTTATGGAAGAAATCTTGATAAATCCTCCGCCATCTCCCCCATAAACCGAGCCCCATGCGCCTCCACCGCTTCCCGGTTGTTCCGGGTCGGTAAGATCACCATAAATATCATTTGTTTTCCCGGAATAAACGGCCCCGTTTCCACCGTAGCTGGCTCCGGCGCCGGCGCTCGCCCCCATGATACCATCAGGAGCAGAGCCAGCACTGTTATATGATTTTCCTCCCGGATATCCTTTACCGGTGGCGTCAATACGGCTTTCGGAGTCAATGAAAAGAGACCATACGGATATATCCAGCGATGATTCGGCAGACGTCGTTGTATCCGGGCATGTCAAAACGGCACCGTTTAGAAGCTCAACGTTGTGGAACGAATGGTGACCGCTTATAGTTACCGTTGCTCCGGAAATCCTGAGGTTACTCTCGTCATAGCCTGTATCATCCGCGGTAATTTCCGTTGAACTGTTTATTTCCACCCATTGTGTTCCCGCATTAAAGGTTGCCGTGGAATCGGCAATCACGTCGCCATCTTCATCCTCGGGAGCCCTTTCGCGGTTCCCTGCCCTGTCGACACCCACGGTGTAAAACTCGTAGTTACCATCACCGCCCATTCGGGTGGAATC
>JALXAI010000452.1 GCA_026992215.1 Desulfobacterales bacterium
TTTGTTTTATGCTCACTCAAAAAGCGTGGCCAATACTTGCATGAACGTGATATCTCGAATACGGGAAATGATCCGGCGGATTAAGCTGGTAACCAACATCCACCCTGATCGGTCCGATAGGTGTCATATATCTCAGCCCGCTTCCAATTGTATACCTGAGTTTTGAAAAATCAACAGAAAATGATTCCTTATCAACGTTCCCGAAATCGGTGAAACCGACCCCTTTAAGGGAGTCGAATATGGGAAACCTCAGTTCCACGCTTCCCTCGATCAAAGAGTTTCCTCCAATTGGTTTTCCGTCTTCATCCAGGGGACCCAATCTTTCGTACGGGTATCCTCTGACGCTGTAGCTTCCTCCGCTAAAAAATCTCTTAAAGATGGGTATGTTCCTGGAAGTATCAAAAGAGTCGAGGTTTCCCCATCTTAGCCTCGTGGCAAGAACAAGATGGTTTCTTATGATAGGGTAATAGAGCCTGCCCTCGATATCGACCTTGACGTAGTCGATGTCGGATCCGAACAGCTTGGAACAGTATTCCGCGTAACCTGTAAAGCGTGCTCCTTTGCTAGGATCCGTGAAATTGTCAACTTTAATAAAGTTCAGCCCGGATTCTATCGAGGAAATATAGTAATTTTCGTTTTCCTTGTCGTTTTTGAACTCGTCGATTTTCGATATGTCGATACTCAATACTTCGTTCACTTCAAAGTTGTAGCCTATGTGACCCTGAAGCCAATCGGTAAGAGCCCTGTTCAGTCGGAAGTAGTCAAAATATTTCTGGTTTTCGAATCCTTCGTGGTCTTCGTACGCATAGCCGGAGTTAAAAGTAAAATTCATGTTTTTTGCAAGGAAGTGGGGTTGCTTGAAATTCATTTCAACCCTTCTTTCCAGCGACGAGCCTTTGGCGGTAAGGGACAGGCGCCGTGCGTCACCAAGAAAGTTCCTGTGAATCCATGTTAGCTGCCCCCTGAACTCGTCTTCAGTACCGTAACCCACCCCCAGCTTGATTGTTTGCTTTTTACCTTCGCGGACCAATATTTTTACGGGTAGCTTGTTGGACGGGGAATCTAGTCCTTCCACGGTTATTCGTACTTCGGTAAACAGCTGGGAATTAAAAAGTCTTCTCTGGCTTTCACGAATTCCTGATTCCCTGTAGATATCGCCCTTGTGAATTACCACCTCGTTCAGGATAGTCGTTGTTGAAATTTTTTTGTTACCTTCAACCGTTATATCACCTATGTAACACAGTGGACCGGTCGTAACATCGATACAGATGATGGCCGTGTTGGTGTTCTTGTTTAGTACTGCTCTGGTGTTGACCTCGGACTTCGGGTAGCCGTGTTCCAGAAGAAAGGCGGCAATGTTTTTCTTGATGTTCCTGTATCCTTCGGTGGTAAAAATATCCCCCTCTTTAACAGAAATGATCTGCCTTAACCTCTTCTTGATCTGATCCGCGGAGTGGTCCCTGACATTCCAGTGTATATCTTTTACAATGGTGGGCGCTCCTTCCCGGATCCATATTTCAATTGTTGCTTCTTTGCCCTTTTTGTGCACTTCGACGTTTGTAACCCTGGCATGATAGAATCCCCTGCTTCTAAAAAACTTTTCGATTCTCTTTATGTCTTCTTCAAGGATCATTTCCGAGTAAGGTGCTTTTTTAAATATATGCCAGCCCTTTTCTTTTGTATTCATGATGGATTTTATGTCCTCGTCAGGAACGTGCAGGTTACCGTGAAAGATTATTCTTTTGACCTGTATGGTAGCGTCGTCTCCCGCCTGTGAAGGGATGTTGGCAGCAAGCAACGAAGCGGTGAACAGCAATCCGCAGCTCAGTGCGAGTATCATCGGGTGGATGTATTTTTTAAGCATGCGGTTTTTATACCAGAAGCTCTTTACAAATCAAGGGTGCAGGCCCTGTCGCTGTTGCCGTTAAAAAGCAGCGGTTATTGAGTTTTCCCGGAAAGCTTCTCCAGCTTTTTCCTGGCGATCATGGCCTGGTTGGAATCGGGGAAATTCTTGATCAATCTGCTGAAAAGTATTCGAGCGGCGGTGGTGTCCCCGATTCTGGCAAAAGCCATGCCCTGTTTCAGCATGGAATCCTTGACCTTGTTACCGTTCGAGTATTTGTCAAGTACTGTTTGGTAAGCATCGATAGCTTCCTGATATTTTTTTTGCTTGTAATAACATTCGCCTATCCAGAACTGAGCGTTTCCGGCAAGTTTTGAATCAGGGTATTTGTTCATAAACGCTTCGAAGGCCTTCCTGGCTTCCTCGTATTTCCCGCTGCTGAAAAGCTGGAATGCGTGCTTGTATTCGAGCTCCGGGGTGCTGACAGCTGGTTTGCCAGTTGTTGGTGCGGAAGATGCGGATTGAGGTGTCGCCGAGATCGGCAGCGATTGCGTGGCCTGGGGCGCAGGCACCTGGGGCATGGTGGAAAAGGGTTTGCCTGAGGCTGGCTTTTCCTGGTATCCGGTAACCGGCCGTGATGCTAGGTTTTTAACACCAACTTTCCTGGCTATCCTGTGCAAGTCAGACACAATATCGTTTATGCGCTGAGACTGGATTGCGATATACCTGTTTAGTTCCTCGATCTTTTTGTCATTCTGCGACTGCAGGTACTCTTGCTTCTCCAGCCTTCCGTTTAATTCGCTTATCTGAACCTTGATCTGGTCCATTTTAGCCACAAGGGCCGCGTAGTTCTGCTTTTTTATGTTGTTTATGTCGGTCTGCATCTGGCTCAGCCTGTATTCAAGCTGACTCTGGTTTTGTTCCACGCGCGTCACCTGGTCTGTAGGCGCGCATCCCAGGGTTGCCAGCGTGCAAACTACTATCAATCCAAGGATTACCGCAGGTACGCTTTCGTTTATTTTCCTTCCGATGGACATGTTCATTTCCCCCGGCTACTTTTTCCAGACAACAAAATGTGCCCGCCTGTTGATAGCCCATGAAGCCTCGTCACTTCCGAGGGCAAGAGGCCTTTCCTCACCGTAACTTATAATGTGTATTCTGTCCGGCTCAATTCCGGCGTTAACCAGGTACTGTTTTGCGCTGTTAGCACGCCTTTCTCCCAGTGCCAAGTTGTACTCGTTGCTTCCTCTTTCGTCGCAATGCCCTTCGATTATAACCTTGATGGAGGGATGCTTACGCAGCCATGCGACCTTTTTGTCGAGAATCTTCTGTGCCTCCGGGCTCAAAACGTAGCTGTCGAAGGCAAAATGAATATCTTCATTCTGGAATTCCTGTAGAGCCTTTAGTTCTTCCTTGTTAGCGTAAAGCTCGGCCAGGGATTCTTCCATGGTGCGACCGCTTTTAAGCCGCTCCGCCTCCAGTTTCCTCCTTGCTTCTTCCTCCGCCGCTATCCTAGCCCTTTCTTCCGGCGTTAGCTCAGGCACCGTGGTTCGCACGGGAGCCTTTGTGCACGACGCAAGCGCGGATATCACCCCGATTATGGCAAGAATCACAACGATTTTACAATTACTTTTTTGTAACTTCATACTTTCCTCCCCAATGCCCCAATGTTTATAAAAACAATTTATTCTATTTCATGATGAATGGAGACCATGCCGGATCACTCTGGTTCCCTTTAAAAAACGTTATTTGCCTCTGGCCCTTCCCGTTGGCAAACATTACCCAGAGTTTTTGCTCCCCTGATCTGTTCGAAGAAAAAACTATCATTTTTCCGTCGGGAGACCATGAAGGATGTTCGTTTCGTCCGCTGTTGACTGTTAATTGCCGGATATCCGATCCGTCAGGCCTGATTTTGAAGATATCCGTTCCTTCGCTTGAAAGGCTCGCATAAGCTATCCATTCGCCTGTTGGGGACCATGCCGGGTCCGTATTGTAGTTTCCCTGGAACGTGAGTCTTTTCTTATCCAGCGTTTCGGTATCAAGAATGTAAATCTGCGGGTTACCTCCCGAGTTGGACACATAGGCAAGATATTTCCCGTCAGGGGACCAGCTTCCCGA
>JALXAI010000453.1 GCA_026992215.1 Desulfobacterales bacterium
AACGATAACAGGAAAAATCTCGGAAAAAAAAGCAGCCAGATGCTGCCAGAGAGAATGCTACATTGCCCTGAGAGAAGCGGCACGATTATCCGCTGAATTGCTGCCTGTTCGCCTGCGGGCTGATTATCCCATGACCTGCGAACAGTATTCGATAAACAGGGAATGCATAACGTCGCTCTGCGAGCTTTATCCGAATGCATCGTACAGGAGTGTAAAAATTAAGAAAGAAAAAGAACGGCAAATCCTGGTACCTTTGCCAGCCGCACCAGAATCCCTTACTCGGAAGTAATGAAAAAATGCAGCAGATCCCGGCGTAGCATCCGTCTGCGCTTTACCGTTGCACAAACAACAAAAGCCCCCGGAACATCTTGTTCCGGGGGCTTTTGTTCAATCGATGATTTCATTCGTTATCTTTTTACGCTTTCTTTTTCCTGCTCCCTAGGGCAAGGCCCAGCAGACCAGCACCCACCAGCATTATAGTCCCCGGTTCCGGGACGGGGTCTACCTTCGCTCTTAACGTAAGAAAGTCATTTCCACACCCCATTGTCCAATGGATATTGAACTCATCTCCAGGGCTCAATCCCAGATCAGACAATAAGAAACTGGTCTCAATTACATAGTGACCGTTTATCGGCGTAGACGAGTATGCCAGTAGGCAGTCGTTAATATCATTGCCCGACGAGATCGCCCAAGGATCGGAAGCTGTAAAGTTATATGAGTTAGGATCGTCATAATGGACATTATACCAACTGTTAGCGCTTTTGAGTGTTCCCTTGTCTGGAATATTATCACTATCGGTATCTTGAAGAGATATTCCGTATTCATAAGGTGTGGTACTAGCAGACCCACCACTAGCTGATGAATCCTGATCCACTAATGTGGCTGTGTCACCACTTATATCAATCCCGATATCACCTGCTTTCCAGGTTGAATTAGGTCCCACCCCCGATATTATCGCAATGTAGCCATAAACGGAATCATTATCGAAATAAATAGCTTCGGCATCGTAGTTATTATTATAACTCCAACCAGGATTTACTTTGCACCACCCTTCATTAATATCCGTATTGTCTTCTGTTACATGGTCAACTGTTGCATGGCTTGGTAAATGTGTATCAAGATATCCACTATCTATGGCCTGGTTCAAATCGATACCCCAATCGGACACATCACCATCAATTGAGTAAGCACCCACCCATGTCCAATTGCATATGACAAATGTTAAAGCAATTAGCAATGCCGGAAAAACCTTTTTCATGTCCAATGCCTCCTTGTTCCATAGATTATTCTTTGAACAGAAGCATACATCATGCCATTTGATCTAAGTGCCTGGTATAATAGTGTAATTCACGATCCATGAAGCTCTCAGATGCAAAAATAGTTAAATACCTCGACATACCAGATGTCGCCAGGTTGTATATCTATTTGCGTTATTAGCCTATCTTACTGTTATTAAAAGGCAATTGTGCATGTATAAAAGCCATAAAAAAATGGATGATAAAAATGTGAACCTGTCGAAAAATTTAACTGTTATCGTATGGCTTCGTTCTGCCTTTCGTTATTGCAGGCAACAATTTTGAAAGAATAGCATTAAAGAATAGCATTATCAAGTCTTCGAAGGGCAGGATGTCAGCCCGCGCAGGACCCAACACCGGCAAAAAACGACATTTGGCCGCAAACGATGGGAAAGAACCTAAGGTAAGACTTGGACAGGATGTTTTTCAACAGGCCGTAACCTTTACCACGCCTGAGTTCCCGGGGAGGTGTTCACCCCTTCACCCGCTCTCACAATCTCTTCCTCACCAATAGCCGGCATGGAAAAATACGATCATGGGCGAAACGGATGGAAAACCACCACCCCCAAACCCCTCTTAAAACCTTTTCCGCGTTCCCCGGCTGGCACTGAGGAACAACCGGCAAAAGCAAAAAAGTCAGGTATATGGAGGTACATAGTCGCCTTATAACAAATATGTTAAATTCTTCGACAGGTTTGAAGGCTTCCAGCTGGCGACGGGGATTACTTCCTTAAATGGATCCACAGCAGCAGTATGGCACCAACAGTGATGGCGCTGTCGGCGACATTGAAGGCGGGCCAGTAGTACCGGTGCCAGTGAAAGTAGAGGAAGTCAACAACCCTTCCGAATCGTAGCCTGTCAACGAGGTTCCCTGCGGCTCCGGCAAATACAAGTCCGAGGGCCAGCACCTCCGGAAGCCGCGCCTTTTTCAATTTCAAAACGTAAACAAGTATGCCGACAAGGGCAAGAATGGTTACGGAGATGAAAAAATAGTGCTTAACGGGGCTGAACTTTCCTCCCAGAAATCCGAAAGCAGCCCCGGTGTTTCTGAAGTGAACGATGTCGAAATAGCCCGGGATAACGGTATGAACTTCGTGGACCCTGAGAGAGTTTACTATGATGGTCTTGGTAGCCTGGTCAAGAGCAACCACGACCAGCGCAACCAGGGCAAACAAGCCGAGCAATTTTCGGCCCTCCCATTCGTGCATTTTTAGCCGGCCCCAATTCGTTTAAGTACTTCCCTGCATCTTCGGCACGCGGTCGGATGTTCACTGTCTTCGCCCACTGTCTCGGACCATACCCAGCAGCGCTCGCACTTGGCACCAGGAGCCTTTTCCACGTACACCCTGAGTCCCGGGACTTCCGAGTTCCGGGCATCGGCAGGCATTTCATCGTCGGAGCAAAGGGAAACCTTGGATACTATGAAAATAGACCTTAAATCTTCTTCCTTGCCGGCAAACATGTCCTGCCAGCTTTCGGGTAATGTGAGCCTTACGAAAGCGTCAAGAGAATGACCGATTACCTTGTTTTTCCTTGCTTCTTCCAGAGCCTTAGTAACCTCTCCCCGGATCGTCTCGAGAACTTCACCCCAGTTCTTGAGTCCCTCGTCGAACCACTCGGGGTGTTCGTCCGGAAAGGACTCGAGATGAACACTTTCCTTCTTGCCTTCAAAATGAGGCATGTGGTCCCATACCTCCTCGGCGGTAAAGGACATGATGGGAGCAATCATTTTAACCAGCCCAAGAAGTATTTCAAAGATGACCGTCTGAGCGGCTCTTCTGCCTATGGAGTCCGAGGGGTAAACATAGAGACGGTCTTTCAGGATATCGAGGTAAAAGGAGCTCATGTCCACCACGCAAAAATTGTGAACGCCGTGAAAGACCTTGTGGAACTCGAAATTATCATAAGCCTTCTTTACGTTTTTAAGTACTTCCTGGTACCGGAGAAGCGCCCACCTGTCCAGCTGCTGGAGGCCGTTATAAGGGACTTTGTCATTTTCGGGGTCAAAGTCGTAAAGGTTTCCGAGCAGGAATCGACACGTGTTCCTGATTCTCCTGTAGGCTTCCGCGAGCCTTTTTAAAATTTCCGGGGAAATGCGTATATCATCCCGGTAGTCTTCGGCGGACACCCAGAGCCTTAGAACTTCCGCACCGTATTTCTTGATGACTTCGTCAGGATAGATAACGTTGCCGAGAGACTTGGACATCTTGTAACCTTCGCCGTCCACGACAAAACCGTGGGTGAGCACCTTTTCGTAGGGCGCGCGGTTTCTTGTGCCCACGGATGCAAGAAGAGACGAGTGAAACCAGCCTCTGTGCTGGTCACTGCCTTCGAGGTACATGTGAGCCGGGAACTGCAGTTCTTGCCTTCTTTCCAGCACTGCAGCGAAGGAAACTCCCGAATCAAACCAGACATCAAGGATATCGGTTTCTTTCACAAAAGATTCGGCACCACACTCTGGGCACTTCATTGCATCGGGCAGGAAAGCATCGGGGTCAAGATCGAACCAGCAGTCGGCGCCGTGCTCGTTGAACAGCTCCACCACCCTGCGGAAAATTTCTTCGTTTTCGATCAGTTGCCCGCATTTTTCACAGTAAAAGACGGTAATGGGAACGCCCCAGCAACGCTGTCTCGAGATACACCAATCGGGCCTGTTGGCAAT
>JALXAI010000454.1 GCA_026992215.1 Desulfobacterales bacterium
TAAACATCGGGAGCGGGAATGTCGCTTTCGGGACCGATCAAGGGGGCTATTTCCCACGTGAATCTGCGGGTCAGGTTCTCGATCTCGGTTCGAGACATTTCCTTGGGATTACACTGGACCCCTCCCTTCGCTCCCCCGAAAGGAATGTTTACCACCGCCGCTTTCCAGGTCATCCACATCGCCAGCGCTCGGACTTCGTCAAGGTCAACGCTCGGATGGTAACGGATTCCCCCCTTGGCCGGGCCTCTCACGTCGTTGTGCACTATTCTGTACCCGGTACACATCATTATTGACCCGTCGTCCATCTTCACCGGAAAATGCACAATCAAATCCCTTTTGGTTTCCTTGAGCTTTTCAATAATACCCTCCCCGACGTCCAGGTACTCCTTCACGATATCCACCTGTTCCCTGGCTACTTCAAGAGGGTTAATACTGCCGGTACCTTTCTGCATATGCCTTCCTCCCTGTTTATCGCTTCAAGGGTGCCGGGTAATAAGAACCACTCCTATCTTTTATTCCTCGACGTACTTATCAGCCACCTCGAGGGCCCTGTCCATGATATTAATCCCCTCGTCTATTTCGTCTTTCGTGACTATGAGCGGAGGGGCCATCGCTATCACGTTACCGGGATTGGCAGCCATTGCAATCATTCCGAGTTCAACAAGCTTTTTCGCCACTTCAAGTTTCGGGTTCATCCCCGGTTTTATTCGGGCTGACACAGGTATGATAGGTTCACGGGTTTTCCTGTTTTTTACAAGTTCAAGCCCGACAAAAAGCCCGATTCCCCTCACGTCACCGATACACGGATGCTTGTCCTTGAGCTCCAGGGCCTTTTCCAGAAGATATTCACCCATCCTGGCGGAGTTCTCAATGAGGTTATCCTCCTGGTATATCTGTATCACCCTAACCGCTGCCGCGCAGGCAAGGGCATGCCCGGCATAAGTTGCTCCATGGGCAAAAAATTGCTCCTTGAACCGGTCCCCGATATGCTTTCTTACAACGGTCGCCCCCAGAGGGACATAACCGCAGGTAATTCCTTTCGCCATGGTCATGATATCGGGAACAATGTCCCAGTGATCCACGGCAAACCACTTGCCCGTGCGACCGAATCCGCTCATTACCTCATCTACAATCAACAGGATGCCATGTTTGTCACAAATTTCTCTCAGTCGCGGGAAGTACTCGGGAGGTGGCACAATTATCCCGTTGGCACCAGTGACGGGTTCGCATATTATGCCCCCAACTCTTTCACCGCCGCCCTCAAGCTCGATGACTTCATCGATGTATTTCACGCATTGAAGCTCACACTCGGGATACTCGCGCCCGAACATGCACCTGTAACAGTAAGGTTGGGGTACGGGTACCACCTCGGTTCCTCCGGTCACCTGGATCCACCCCCGTGAATCCCCGACTGAAAGAGTCATGGATGCGGCGGTGCCGCCATGATAACTTCTATAACGCCCTATGATCCTGCGGCACCCGGTAAACTGGTGACATATCTTTACAGCAGCCTCATTGGCCTCGGTGCCGCCAAGGCTGATAAAAGACCTGGAAAGATCGCCCGGAGTGATTTCCTCGAGCATCTTCGCGAGAAGCGCCCTGGGCCTGGTAGACATGGTTGGCGCAAAGGAACAAAGCGTGTTAGCCTGTTCACATATGGCTTCCACAACCCTGGGATCCTGGTGCCCGATGTTATGACTTACGAAACACGAGCTAAAATCGAGCCTTTCCCTGCCATCTTCCGTGACAAAACGGGTGCCCTTGGCAGAGACCACTCTCAGAGGCGCCTGGGAGGGTTGAAAACACCAGGAGTGGAAAACGTTATTAACTTCGTAAGAATCAAGGCTCTTCTTGTCGTCGGGAATACTTTTTAAATCAACCATTTTAGCCTCCTAGCACAGTTTGTTGGGTATAGAGCTAGAGTTAACCCAAAGCAGGCTTACATCTTGCAGGCCTGTATCCCTTGTTCCATGGTTAAGTACAACCAACACCGGAATCCTGAAACTCTGCCCGTAAAAACCCGCCACTTGCATGGTCGGAATTAAAATTACTCCCGCATTGTTAGACAACACGGGTACAATTTTTCACCGTTACAAAACGAGCAGATCGATAGTAGCTTGAACTCTAAATCAGGAGCAGAGACTAACTTCTAGTCTTCACAAAAGCAGGTAGCACAGTAGGTAGCACAGTCACGCGAGATGAACGCTCAGCTTGAGATCACCACGTCTTCCAATCCCAGTTTATCCAGGGTCTCCCTCGTGGGAACGCCCTCTGAATCCCAGCCTCTAAGCTGGTAGTATTCATCAAGGAGTTGCTGGAGTTCCTCGGGAGTCACACCCAGTCCGCCTGAACTCCCCGAAGGAATCTTTTCGTGCAGAAACCTGTACGGCAATCGATCATCTTTTCTCCGTAACCCCTCGCGACAATTGAAACTTCTTTTTAAAGTATGTATCCGGTTGGCAATCTCCGTTAGCTCGTCCAGGCTTAGATCCCACCCGGTAACTAATCTCAGCAAGTCGACATGATTTTGAGTTAAGGTAACGCCGTAGACTCCTTCGCAAAAATGACATACGATCATGGAATCACCGATTACAGCCCAGTTAGAAGTATTATAGGCAATCTGTGCCTTGCCCTCTGTCTTGGCCCTGTCTTCCTTTTCCATCTGGTACTCGGGCCCCGGCCTGGTGTCGTGGTGACTGCCACCCCGTGGTGAAACCGCGTAGCCGAGTGCCATACTCTTCAGGGCCCTCGCCGAGTGTCCGGGAGGCTCCAGCCCACGAATATGACAGGCAAACTTTTCCGCCTCCTTGCCTATCTTTTCCGCCATCTTCTTCACACCCAGGGCAATAAAATCACCAAAGCCTTCTCTTCTGGCCACCAGGTGCGTGCAGGCAACAAGCGTGTCCCCGTTTCCGAAGCTGAAATCTATTCCCCCGGTGTCTTCTCTTGTAATAAGACCCTTCTCGTAGCATTCCATCAAAAATCCAATGCAACCGCCGTAAGAAATCGTGTCAATACCGTAGTCATCGCACAGGCGGTCCGTTTCTATGATCTTGTCACGATCATCCACGCCGCAGTTGGAACCCAGCGCAAAAAGGGTCTCGTACTCAGGTCCCTCGGTCACCGTGGAAGATTTCGAAACGGCGCGTACCACCCTGGTGCAACCGCCCATGTTACACGCAAAGCACGCCCAGCTGCGAAGGAGATGCTTCTGGAGGAACTGTTCCGCGTACAGGTTTTTAGCTTTCTCCCACGTTTCCTGTTGCCAGTTTAACGTACCAAGACCACCCTTTTCGTTTACAAACTTTACGAGAAACGGTGTTCCGAGCTCCCTGAGCGCTTTAAGCCCTTCAAACTTAGCCTTCTTATCCCTGTAAAACTTGATCAAACCCTTGATATCGGCAACTTCTACGTCTTTCGTTCCGCGAACGGCCACGGCTTTAACATTTTTTGACCCCAGCACCGCCCCGGTTCCCCCGCGGCCCGCCGCCCTTCTCCCGCTTATGCAGCAGGCTATTGGCACAAGGTTTTCGCCGGCAGGGCCACAGCAAACAATACTTATGTATTTGCCGTATTCCTCCCTAATCCTGTCCTGGGCATCCTTGGTAGTCAGTCCCCAAAGACTTTCGGCCGGAACTATTTGTACGTCATCGTTGTCGATGAAGACAAAAACAGGGGATGGTGATTTACCCAGCAAAACAACCATGTCTCTTCCGGACTGCTTGAGTGACGCGGCAAATTCACCTCCGAAATAGCTATCCATGAAATAGCCGGTAAGAGGAGACTTGGTGACAATTCCTCCCCGGCCACTCCCGTGTGCCAGGGTGCCGGAGACGGGGCCGGCACAAAGAATGAACGCGTTTTCGTCTCCCAGCGGCTCTGCACCCCCGGGCACACGATCAAACAGGACCCGGGAAGCAAACCCGCTTCCCCCGAGGTACT
>JALXAI010000455.1 GCA_026992215.1 Desulfobacterales bacterium
GCCCTGTAAGCGCTTACCTGTTTTCCCAGGCCAGGGTGGTTTTGCAGGATTCGAAGGTGTATAATTTCCGTTATGTTCCTCGACTGCGTAAAAACAATGGTCTTGAGTCCCCGTTTCATGGCCTGTACCATCAGTATCGAGGCCAGCGTGGTGGGAGTGGTATCCGTCGGATTGACAAAAAAGAAATGCTGTGAGGCCCTTGGAGCTCCGCACTCATCAATAATTTCAAATTCAAGACCACTTAGAGCCCCGGCAAGTTCCTTGGCATTGGCTATCGTGGCGGATAAAAAAACGAACTGCGGCTCGGTGCCATGGTAATTCGCAAGCCGCCGCAGCCTCCTGATAACCTGGGCAACGTGACTTCCGAATATTCCGCGGTACGTGTGAATTTCGTCCAGCACCACCAGTCGGAGCGATCCGAGGAATTTTCGCCACTGGTGGTTGTAAGCCAGAAAGGAAAGGTGAAGCATATCGGGGTTCGAGATCAATATCTGTGGCGGAGCATTCTTAAGCTTTTTCCGCTCGGACTGCTTTGTGTCCCCGTCAAAAATTCCCGCCCTGAGCTCCTCCGTGGAAGAAAAACTGGAAAGTATTTCTCCGAGGGATGTCAACTGGTCCTGCGCCAGGGCTTTTATGGGAAAAAGGTAAAGAACGTGGCTCCCGGGAGATCCGGCCAGAATCCTCAGAGAATGAAGATGATAGATCAGGGATTTTCCGCTTGCAGTGGGTGTCGACACAACAAGGTTTTTCCCGGCAGCCAGCATATCGAGAGCCCGGGCCTGGTGAGAGTACAATCTAAATATGCCGAGTCCTCTCAACACGTTCTCAAGCCCAGCAGGCAACGGATATTGCAAATCACCGTATGCCGCTCCCCTTTTTTTCAGGTACTCATAGTGAGTCAGGCAAGCCCCGCGATACTCTTCTTCTTTCAGTTTCCTCAAAAAAACCTGCATACGATCAAAACCGGCTGCTCCGTGGAATCGATTACGCAAATACCGATACGAAATCAAACTTTCGCACGTCCACGAGACCCCTGTCAGTTATCCTTAGTTCCGGAATCACGGGAAGTGCCAGGAAAGACAGTGCCATAAAGGGATTCGGGAGTGTTCCTCCCAGTTCAAAATAGGCATGGTTGAGCTCTTCCACACCACCAACAACGTCTTCCAGCGGTGCGTCGGAAAGAAGCCCGGCAACAGGTAAGGGAAGGCGCGCCAAAACTGTTGAATTTTGAACCACGCTAAGTCCTCCGCCGGCTTCAACAAGCGAATTAACCGCGGTGGCCATGGATGCTTCGTCGCAACCCACAACAATAATATTATGAGAATCGTGGGCAACAGACGAACCGATGGCTCCCCTTTTCATTCCGAACCCTTTAACAAATCCCAGTCCCATGTTGCCGGTGTTCTTGTGTCGCTCAATTACAGCTATCTTAAGAATGTCTCTTGCGGGATCCGCAACCACCAGGGCGTTTTTAACCGGCGCACCTTCTATTAGCTCTTTCGTAAGTATCTGGTTTTCAAAGACCAGGATCACCCGTATTTTCTTTCCACCTGCAGGAAGGACAAAATTTTCCGGCGCGACCCTGGAAAGGTTCATGGAAAAAAGGTCAAAAGAGCCTGTCTCGGGGCGCGGGAACGGAAAAACGATCCCGTCTTCCGCCACGAGCCTTCCTCCCTTAAAAACCTTTTCAGGCCTGATGTCTCTCAAGGACGCGCACGAAAAAAAATCGGCCTGGTAACCCGGAGCTATCGCTCCCTTTCTTCGAAGTCCGAAATACCGTGAAGGATTTATGGTAACCATCCGGATGGCCGTAACCGGGTCAATCCCCTCTTCTACAGCCCTGTTGACAATCACATCCAGGTGACCATGTGCCAGCAGGTCATCCGGGTGTCGATCATCACTAACCAGCATGCACCTCCCGGAAGTAACCCGGTTCACCACCGGGGCAAGAGCCGCAAGGTTCCTGGATTGGCTCCCTTCCCTTATCATAACCCACATGCCTTTCGATAGCTTTTCTTCCGCCTCGTAAGCCTCCACGCACTCATGGTCAGAACATATGCCCGCGACCAGATACGCATCGAGTTCGTTTCCGGAAAGCAGGGGAGCATGCCCGTCAATAATTTTATCTTTAAAAAGCTCCAGCTTTGCCAGTACTTCCGGATTTCCATGAATAACCCCGGGGTAATTCATCATCTCGGCCAGGCCAAGTACCCTGTCTTCCTGCAGAAGCTCCTTCATCTCCGCTGCCCCCATGCGTGCTCCCGCAGTTTCAAGATGAGTAGCGGGAACGCAGCTGGGTATCATGAAATAAAAATCAACAGGAAGATCCCCGGTTGCCTCCAGCAGGTACCTTATCCCCTCTACGCCCATTACGTTCGCTATTTCATGCGGGTCAGCAACAACAGCACTCGTGCCGTGCCCAGAAACAGCCCTGGTAAACTCATAAGGAATTACCATGGAACTTTCAATGTGTATGTGGCCATCTATCATCCCGGGAACAAGATACCGCCCTTCGAGATCCATGGTTCTGTTTGCCCTTTGGCCTCCAAAACCAACGATAACACCATCATAAACCGCCACGTCATAAGATTCTATAAGCCCGTTAAAAACGTTGACAACCTGACAATTTTTAATCAACAAATCGGCGGGAATCTCACCCCTGGCGGCCTTGATCAGATCAGATAACGCGCTTTTATCAGGCATACTGGTTACTCCATAATAAAAAAACCTTCCTTGCGCAAGGAAGGCTTGGTTAGCATTTGTTTTCGATTTGAAGGAGCAAGTATTTCCGGGTAACACCTTTTCAGGTTCGGCATCGTTTTTGTGCAAAAGACCCCCGTCTCGCGGTCACAATATAGACTACATCTTGTACTTACCGAAATCTTCAGGAGACAGGCTCTCAAGTACCTCCGTCCACTTCTTGGCTTCCTCGTCGGTTAACTCTGCTTCACCCTTAACGGTTTCAAACCCCTTGGACATCTCAATCACTTCCTCCCTTACATAAATGGGAGCCTGGGTTCTCAGGGCAATGGCGATGGCATCGCTTGGCCTTGAATCAATCCTCGATACCTTGTCGCCGTTCTGAATGTAAATGAACGCATAGAAAGTGTTGTCCTTCAGGTCACAGACTTCCACTTTTTCCACTTTAATTCCGAGGTGATTCATAAGATTCTTTATGAGATCGTGCGTCATGGGGCGAGGGAATTCAATATTCTCCAGCTGGGTGGCTATGGAAGTTGCTTCGAGAAGCCCTATCCAAATAGGCAAAGACCTATCTCCATCCACTTCCTTCAGGATAATTATAGGCGTATTGGAGTAGGGATCCATGGTCAAACCAGATACTTTCATTAATCTAGTCATTACTCCCTCCTTCAAAAAAAGTTCCTAACCGCACATCACCAGGTCGCCTTCTCTTCCTGGCAGACTTTTGTCCCGGGGCACGAGAAGTTTTCCCCTGAGAGAATGTGCATATGCCTCGACAATAGTAACAGGAACTATTTCACCAATCAAGTTTCCGGGACCATAAAAATTGACAATGTGATTATTCTCTGTCCTTCCGGTAAGTTGTTTTGGATCGGTTTTGCTGAAACCCTCAACCAGTACTTGTTGCACCGTTTTAACCATCCTTTCGTTTTGCTCCAGCGTGATCCGGTTTTGAAGCTCCTGCAACTTTATCAGTCGTCTGGCCTTAACATCTTCCGGAACTTTGTTTCCGAACCTGGATGAGGCTGTATTGGGCCTGTCAGAGTACCTGAAAGAAAAAACCACTTCAAACCTTACTTCTTCAAGGAGCCTCAGCGTATCCAGGAAATCTTCTTCCTCTTCCCCGGGGAACCCTACCATCACGTCAGTGGAAATGGCAATTTCAGGGCAGAATTCTCTCAAAAGGCTTACCCTCTCCAG
>JALXAI010000456.1 GCA_026992215.1 Desulfobacterales bacterium
TTTGCCACCAGGTCTTCATACGTTTCCCGTTCCCGTATTACAAAAAACTCGTCTCCTTTTACCATAACTTCCGCAGGACGCAATCTGGAATTATAATTGGACGCCATGGTAAAACCATACGCCCCGGCACTCATTACCGCCAGATAGTCCCCTTTCCCGCACACCGGAAGGTCTCTGTCTTGAGCAAGAAAATCTCCCGATTCGCAGATAGGCCCCACAACATCTACTTTTTCCGTTTCCCCGTTTTTTTCAATTACCGGCTGGATGTGATGATACGATCCGTAAAGGGTTGGCCTGACAAGATCATTCATTCCGGCATCAACGATGAGAAATTTTTTAACGGAGGTTGTTTTCGTGTAAAGAACTTTTGTAACAAGAATTCCAGCGTTTCCAACTATTACCCTGCCCGGCTCAAGAATCAGTGTGCATCCGAGATCCTTGACCATCGAAGTAATTTCCCTGGCATACTGGCTTGGATGCGGAGGATTTTCCTCGTTGTAGGTAATCCCAAGCCCTCCACCGAGATCAAGGTAACTTATCCTAATTCCCATATCCTTCAGCTTGATTATCAGGTTTTTCAGCCTCGTCAAGGCATCCACAAAGGGAGAAAGCTCCGTCAGCTGGGAGCCTATATGGCAATCAATCCCAACGATTTCTATGTTTTCCATCTCCTTTGCTCTTTGATAAGTTTCGATGGAGTTCGTAACGTCGAGACCGAACTTGTTTTTTTCCAGTCCGGTGGATATGTACGGGTGAGTTTTCGGGTCAACGTCAGGATTCACCCGTAACGCGATTCGGGCCTTCTTCCCAAGGGCGCCCGCGATTCGGTCAATGCAATCAAGTTCTTCACCGGATTCCACGTTGAACATCAAGATATCCTGCTGGAGGGCAAAATCGATTTCTTCTTCCGTTTTACCCACCCCCGAGTAGACAATCTTTTCTCCCGGAATTCCTGCACGGATAGCTCTGTAAAGTTCTCCCCCCGAAACAATATCCGCACCTCCTCCTAGTTTGCCGAACAGCCTCAATATACTGATGTTGGAGTTGGATTTAACTGAAAAACAGGTTACATGAGGTACCTGTTCGAAAGAGTGGTCAAAAACTTCAAAGTGGTGTTTCAGGGTCGCGTAGCTGTACAGATAAAACGGGGTACCGACGGCTTTTGCTATTTTTGTTACCGGGACTCCTTCCGCGTGGAGAACTCCTCCTTTGTAGTCAAAATGGTGCATAATTAAACCTCGCTAGAGTTGTCTTTCACAGAAATCAGGGGACCAGTCCGCCATTTTATTCAGGGTCACCCAGCAGACAACAGGAACACCGGACCGGATAAGTCACCAACCAGGGAACATGCACATGATTCTACAACGGGACAAAACGAATCTCAACCCACTTTGAGTACGGCCCTTCGGCAGGTTTTTTCCCCATTCGTACAGAGGTGATGGCATACTTATAAACCCTGTTAACTTTAACGTTACTGTCCAGGAAAAACGTTTTACTTATAGGTTCGGAAGTCAATTTGATAATTTCCCCATTTTCAGTTCTTCTGTAAACGTTGTACTTTATCCGGTGCCCGTCAACTCCACTTTGCAGCCAGTATATTCCCACTCCGTCTTTTGACGGCAACACCCATACCGTGTCGGGAGGGGCAGGCGGCGGTAATTCGAGAGCGACAACTTTTACAATATTCGAGAAATCACTGAAGGTTGGTGTTCCCTGCTGGAAGGCCTCCGTTCTCACCCTGTAATCGTATTCCTTCCCCGGTTCAACCTTCCTGTCGATATACCACCTTTCGTCAAGTGGTGCGGGAGAAGCCAGTTGCCAGTCGGTGTCTCCGGTGCGCCTGTACAACAGGTACTTCCTCGGACGCATATCCGATTCACCATTAACCATTTTAATCGGGTCATCCCAGGCGATTCTTATCCCTTCACGCGTGGCAACACCCTCAACTATTTTCGGAGCCACAGGAGTATAATACACGTTCGCAATCGCCGTGTTGGAAATGAGGCTCTCGTTACCATCGTTATCTACCGTAACCAACCGGTAAAAATACTCAATTCCAACCTTTACACCGAGATCTTTCCACAAGATCGTATTTCCGATTACGTGAGCCGGTGGAGGGTACGTTAAATCCACCGATCCTATCATAACGAATTTCTTCGGGCACCCCGCGCAATTTCTATCCGAAGGTGAAACCGTTGCCCGCCATATCTCAAAACCAGCTATGCGCCTGCCTGCTTTCTTCCCCTTTTGCCACGGGGGAATTTGCCACTCAAGTTCCACGAAATTCTTTCTGACGTGACATTTCAAGTTGCTTACCGCGGGCGGTCTAACTTTCACAGGTGCCCTGACCATCGTTTTTTTGCCACAGCCGGCAAGCAGGAAGGCAATACAAAGCAAGATTACTGTAATATTAAATTTCGAGTCGTTTCTCTTCATCATCCAGTTCTTCTTTAGCTTCCTCTATTGCTCTTTTAACCAGCGCAGGCGCGGTCCCACCGAAAGATTTTCTCTGCCTGACAGAAGCCTCCACCCTTATGAACTCGTAGACGTCTTCTGAGAAGGTGTTTGAAAATTCTTTGAGTTCACTGAGGTCAAGATCTTCCAGTTTTTTATCTTTCTCAATGCAGTACTGCACTATCTCTCCGGTGATACGATGCGCTCTTCTGAACGGGATATTTTTTCTTACCAGATAATCCGCTAAGTCTGTGGCAGTAATAAAACCCTTCTCCGCTTCTTCCAGGAGCCTTTTTTCTTTGAAAGAGAGTTCACCCAGCAGCCTCGCCATTAGTTCAATGCACGCTCCTGTTGTGTCAATCGCGTCAAAAAGCGGCTCTTTGTCCTCCTGCAAATCCCTGTTATATGCCAGGGGAAGCCCTTTCATCATGGTAAGAACGCTCATCAAAGCACCATAAACCCGCCCTGTTTTTCCCCTGATAAGCTCGGGTACGTCCGGGTTTTTCTTCTGGGGCATAATGCTTGACCCGGTGCAGAAAGAATCGCTGATACTGACGAAGTCAAATTCTGATGTGTTCCAGAGCACCAGTTCCTCGGACAGGCGGCTGAGATGAAGCATTATCAGTGACGCGGCGGACAAAAATTCAACAACGAAATCCCTGTCACTTACGGCATCAATGCTATTTCGACTTAACTCGGGAAACTCGAGCAAGTCGGCGGTTATCTTTCTGTCGATGGGAAACGTTGTACCTGCCAGAGCCGCACTGCCAAGAGGCATCACATTGGTTCGCCTCAAGCAGTCTTTGAGCCTCTCGCTGTCCCTTTTGAACATCTCGTAATAGGCCATCATGTGGTGACCGAGAACCACAGGCTGGGCATGCTGAAGGTGAGTAAACCCGGGCATTATCGTTTCGGAGTATTTCTCGGCCAGATTGACGATACTTCTTTTAAGCGCATTGAGAAGCCTCAGAAACGAAAAGATGGTATTCCTGAGATAAAGCCGCAGGTCGAGGGCAATTTGATCGTTTCTGCTCCTGGCAGTGTGCAGCTTGCCACCAACGTCCCCAATTTTTTCTATCAGCCTCTGCTCAATGGCCATATGAATATCTTCGAGGGCATGGTCGAATTCGAACTCCCCGTGCTCGATTTCTCTCTGTATCTCGGCAAGCCCATCCACGATTTTTTCCACTTCTTCTTCGGTCAATATTCCGCATTGCCCCAGCATCTTACAATGCGCAATACTTCCCGCGATATCTTCCCTGAAGAGCCTCCAATCAAAGTCTATGGAAGCCGAGAAATCTTCCACTAGCCTGTTGGTGCTCTGCCTGAAACGTCCACTCCACAGCTTTTTTGCCATTTTTATTTCTTTACCTGTGCCTGTTCAATAATGCGGCTATTTTGAGCCTAAGGGCGTTAAGTCTTATGAACCCAGCTGCATCCGC
>JALXAI010000457.1:0-372 GCA_026992215.1 Desulfobacterales bacterium
TTGAAATCGACCAGTTCCATCCTGTATATGGTCGCTATTCGCCAGGGGAGCTCAAACTCGATCCCCTTCCTTGCCATTTCGTAAAGCCTTTTTCCCCCTCGCCTTATGGCTGAAAACCTCGGAACCGGCAACTCGATATCCCCCGTTAATGACAATAAAATGTCCTCCACGGCCCGGGACGCTACTTCCGAAACATCTACTTCCCTGATAACCTTACCGGTCAAATCCCATGTGTCGGTTTCCGCGCCGAAACAAATGGTATACCTGTACGTCTTAGTCTTTTCTTCAAGAAACGGAATTATTCTCGTCGCCTGTTCAAGACAGACTACCAGCACGCCGGTTGCGAAGGGATCCAGGGTTCCGGTGTGTCCG
>JALXAI010000457.1:382-12743 GCA_026992215.1 Desulfobacterales bacterium
CGAACTCCCAGTATCTTTTTTACCTCGGAAACCGCGGCAAAGGAGCTAAGGCCGGGCTTTTTATCTATCACGACGATTCCCGACAGGGAGACCCCGCCCCCGTGGTCTCTCGACTTCGAAAGACCGTGTATCGAATCAACCTTTCCTTTATTTTCCGTGCAGAAAATCATTAGCTGCCTTAAGCACTTTCTCCTTTACTTCGTCTATGGCCAGACCGTGAAACCTGCAGGCAGCGGCGTTATAATGGCCGCCTCCTCCAAAAAGTCCCGCCAGCTTTGCAACGTTGATTTTGCCAACCGACCTGAAGCTTACGTTGGTCAAGCCGTTTTCTTCTTCCCTGAAAAAAATGGCTATCTTTATATTGTTTATGGCTCTCGGGAAATTGATAAAGTCTTCGGTATCCCGCGATGTTGTGCCTGTTTTTTCGAACATCTCCCTGGTTGCCGTGATGTAGGAAATATCTCCCTGCGCCGTGAGCTTCAATGTTCCCAGAACCTTATGCAACAGTTGAATCCTGTTCACGCTGCACGTATTGTAGATTTTCTGTGCGATCTCAGATGGAGAAGCACCGTTTCTGACAAGAAAAGAAGCAATCTCCAGACATTTTCCGTTGGTGTTGGAAAACCTGAAAGATCCTGTATCGGTGAAAATCCCCACGTACAGGTTTGTGCACACCGAAGATGTCCACTTTATGCCTGAAGCAATAAAAAGCTGGTAAAGAAGCTCGGATGTACTGCTTGCTTCGGTATCTGCGAGCCGCAGAGCAGTAAAGGGCCTGTTCGTGAGGTGATGATCAATGTTGATAAGCACCGGTATTTTACCTATGCTGTCATTGTTGTTCCCGATTCTGCTCAACTCGCCGCAATCGAGCACTATCCCGACTTCAATTTCACCAATGCCATCCGGGAGCGAACTGCTGATTCTTGTTGCCCCGGGCAGGGTTTTCTGCCAGGGCAGCAACTCGTCCTGGCAGTAGAGCTCCACTCTTTTGCCTTTCTGTTCAAGAACCTCACCCATGGCCAGCACGGAACCGACGGCGTCCCCGTCAGGTCTGACATGCGTGGTGACGAGAAAGCTGTCGTGCTCGTCAATTACCTTAGTGATTTCCTGTACTTTCTCTGTCATGCTCTATCTTTTTCAGCAAGCGCTCAATATGAGCAGCATATTCGAGAGTATCGTCCCAGAGAAACTGGATTTTTGGCAGGTATCTCAGCCTCAACCTTCTTCCCAGTTCCTTTTTAATAAACCCATGTGCACTGGCCAGGCCAATTTCCACCGATTCCCTGGCTGGCCCGCCGGTGAGAACATTGTAATAAACCCGGGCGTGCCGCAAATCATTACTCACCTTGACCTGGGTAATGGTTACCGAATGAAGCCTCGGGTCTTTTATTCTTCTTATCAACAGCTCGGATATTTCCCTTTGTAGCAGATCGCCGACGCGATCTGCACGCTTATACTCAAACATGTTACACCCTGCCTTCGTTGTTCCGGATCATAGCGCGATGAGGTCTATTTCATCTTCCACCAGTTCCGCTACGTTCATCGACTCTACAAAATTAATTGCCTTGTCCAGTACCGCATTGATCATTCTGCTGTCGTTGCCGACTACCGCCATGGCAAAGACTGCCCTCTGCAGCCTGTCCTGTGCGCCTATTTCCGCCACGGATATCCGGAACTTGTGTCGAACCTTTTCTATAACGCTCCTGACGACCTTTCTTTTCCCTTTCAGGGACGTGTTACCGGGAAGCCGTAAAGTTAACCTGGCGATTCCCACTGTCATCGTAGCGTTATCCAGGCGACCCGGTGAATAATCGTCAAAATTCATGGTGCTCTTACTGCTCGTTTTCCGTCTTTTCTCTATCCAAAGAAGGCCTTATTTCTTCGAGCACATAGGCCTCCAGAACGTCGTTTACCTTGATGTCGTTGAAGTTCTCTATGCCAATGCCGCACTCGTAGCCGGCCTTGACCTCTTTTACGTCGTCCTTGAAACGCTTAAGAGAAGCTATTTTGCCCTGGTAAACCACCACGCCGTCTCTCACAACGTGAACGTTGCTTCCGCGTTCAATCCTTCCGTCTACCACGTAACAGCCTGCCACCGTTCCAACTTTCGGTATATTGAATGTTTGCCGTACTTCTGCTCTGCCAGTGACGACTTCTTTATACTCGGGTTCGAGCATGCCTTCGAGGGCGTCCTTTACGTCGGCTATAAGCTGGTAGATAACATCATAGAAACGTATGTCCACCTGTTCTCTTTCGGCCATCTCGAGAACTTTCATATCTGCCCTGACGTTGAACCCGATAATAATTGCCCTGGATGCGGAAGCCAGCATAACATCAGTTTCCGAGATGCCTCCGGTGGCACTGTGAATGATGTTAACCCTTATTTCGTCGGTTCCAAGCTTCCTTAAAGAATCAGATATGGCTTCAAGGGTGCCCTGGACATCTGTTTTCAAGATTATGTTAAGTTCTTTGATCTCGCCTTCTCTTATGCGTTCGTAGAGCTTCTCAAGAGTAACCTTCGTGCTCCGGGACAGTTCCGCTTCGCGTTGTTTTCGAAGCCTGTGTTCGGCGATCATTTTTGCCTGTTTTTCGTTAGATACCACAGCAAAGTCATCTCCTGCCGTCGGAACTCCCGAGATCCCCTGTATTTCTACCGGCATAGAGGGCGTAGCCTTGAGTATTCTTTGCCTGTTACTGTCAAACAGTGCCCTTACTTTCCCGTGATGAACGCCACACACGAAAAAGTCACCGATCTTAAGGGTACCTTCCTGTACCAGGACCGTGGCTACAGGTCCGCGGCCTCTATCAAGCTTGGCTTCTATGATACGCCCCTTGGCGGGTTTATTCGGGTTGGCCTTGAGTTCGAGTATTTCCGCCTGGAGCACTATCATCTCGAGCAGCTCGTCTATACCAATCTTCTTTTTCGCCGAAACCTCCACCATGGTCGTGTCTCCACCCCATTCCTCGGGGATCAACCCATGTTCTGCAAGTTCTCTTTTAACCCTTTCCGGGTTGGCATTCGGCTTGTCAATCTTGTTTATCGCCACCAGGATAGGTATATCTGCTGCCCGGGCATGATTTATTGCCTCCACGGTTTGTTGCATAACCCCGTCATCGGCCGCGACCACGAGGACGACAATATCTGTTACCTGAGCTCCTCGGGCCCGCATGGATGTAAACGCTTCGTGACCCGGTGTGTCCAGAAAGGTAACTTCACCACCGTCGACTTTGACCTGGTATGCTCCGATATGCTGGGTAATTCCGCCTGCTTCACGTTGGGTGACATTACTTTCCCTGATTACATCAAGAAGGGAGGTTTTTCCGTGGTCCACGTGACCCATTATCGTAATGACCGGAGGTCTTGGTCTGAGATCTTCTTCCTTGTCGGGTTCGGATTTTAAAATGTCCTCTTCTTCAAACGAAGCTTTCTCAGTTTCAAACCCGAACTCTTCGGCAACAAGAGATGCAGTGTCAAAATCTATAGACTGGTTCATTGTAACCATCAAACCCAGTTCCATCAGTTTCTTTATTACCTCCGATGCTGCGACTCCCATTCGTTTTGCGAGGTTAGCCACCGTTATGGCTTCGTCTATTTTCAGACGCCTTTTGATGGCTTTCGGTATGGTAATTTCAGGCTTCTGGTAGTCTTTTTCAGTGCGGGTTCTTCTGGCTCCCTTCTTAGATTTAAGAATTCGTTGACTCTTTAATTCGGCCTCGCTGTATAGATCTTCCTTGGAAACCACTTTCTTGCGTTCCGGGCGCCCAGGCTTCGCCTCCGGTATGGCAAAGGGCTCTATCTTAACCCCTTTCTTCTTTCTTTGCGGAGTAACTTTCCTGTCCGGAACCTGGGGTTTCGGTTTCCTTGTTACCCTTGCCTTCCTGGCCTGTTCCAGATCAATCGGCGCCTTCTTTTTTGCCACCTCTTTTGGTTTTTCCTTTTTAACCGGCTCAACAGGTTTTTCTGGAAGGGAGATAATTTTAGCAGCTTCTTCTTTCTTCTCCTTTTTCGCTTTCTTGACAGGTTTTGTCTCGGGTTTGTCGGCTTCCTCAGCCTCTTTCTTTGCAATGCTCTCCCGGGTCTCCGGCACTTTTTCAGCCTTTGCCCCGTCTTCCGGTTCTATTTTCACCTGCTCGACGGCCTTTGTTTCGTCTCCTTTTTCTTCTGCTGTTTTTCCGGTTTTCTTCAGGAGTTTTTTCTCTTTTTCTTCCGCTGCTTTTTCTTCAGTGACTGTTTCGGTAACTTTTCTTTCGGGGGCTTCCGCTTCAGTTTTCCGAGGTTCTACTTTTTCGGCTTCAACTTTTTCTTTCTCTTCGGTTTCAGGGGGGGCAATCACTCTTGCCTTTTCTACAACCTCGGCTTCCGGTTTCTTTTCAACCTCTTCCTCCACCCGTGGCTTCTCGGGCTCCGGGGCCATTTCTACGGGCTTTTTCTCTTTTTCTTCTTCAACCGCCCCGGTTGCCTCGGGTTTCGCTTCCGCTTCGGGCTTGATTTCTTCCTTTGTTTTCTCAGCCTCGGCTGCTTCAAGAGCTTTCTCCCCTTCGGGCTTTTCTTCTCGAACCTTTATCCTGCGGCGCCTTATTACGCGTCTGCCTATTCGTTTTTCTTCGATAATAGTATCCGATCCGTTTTCGTACATGGATCGAAGTCTCCCCACGTCCTCATCTTCCAGGGTACTCATGTGGTTTTTGACAGAGATGCCCAGCGAAGCGACCTTATCTATTAACTCTTTCGACGTAATATTCAATTCTTTTGCTAATTCGTGTATACGTGTTTTTGCCATCAACTTGCCCCCTGTTTCTTGTTGCCTCTTTCAGTACATAAACTAATCCTTGATATTCATCATCGCACTCCTAACATTTTGATTTTGTTGTATGTACTCAAATTAAGATTCATATAATCAAAACTTTTTCGATAACTTTCTCAAAGTTCTCCTATCATGTTCTCAATAAGATTTTCCCCCATCTTCACGTCCGTTTTTCTAAAAGCACCGGACAGGCCTTTAAATATCCTCAACCCGGAAACACACTGTTTATCCTTGCACACGTAGGCTCCTCTACCGGGTAACCTGTATGAAATATCACAGACCACCTCGTTGTTTACGGTGGCAAGCCTGAATAGTTCTTTTTTGGGCCTTCTCCTTTTGCATACCAAGCATGTTCTTTCTGGTACGTGTTTTGTGCTGCTTTTCATGAAACAGCCTCAAGCATCCACGTGTTTTCCATTTTCGGACTCTCGCTGTTTGGGCTGTTCCGGCAACGATTCTTCTGCCAGGTTCTCTGCTTCTTTTTCTTCCGATTTTTCCTCTGCTTCGAGGACTTCTTTCGCCCGTTCGATGATTGTACGAGCTTCCTCTTCTTCAAGGCCATCTACCATTGCTTTCAGTTCATCCACTTCCATGTTGGCCAGGTCTTTCACCGAAGTAACCCCTGACATAAAGATCTTATCCAGCACGGTACTTCGTGATCCCAGAACTTGCTGTAATTGTTTGTAATCTTCCCTCTGGGATTGTTGATAAGTGCTTTCGCCCTTGACATCAATTTTCCAACCCGTGAGTTTTGAAGCAAGTCTGACGTTCTGTCCCCTCTTTCCAATGGCCAGGGATAGTTGGTCATCAGGCACTATGACTTCCATAGCCTTGTTCATTTGATCTATGATCACCTTGGATATGATCGCGGGAGCCAGTGCGTTGCAAACAAACTTGGCCGGATCAGCGTTCCATTCGATGATATCTATTTTTTCGCCTCGAAGCTCCTGGACAACGCTCTGAACCCTGGAGCCTTTCATGCCCACGCATGCACCCACGGGATCTATGTCCGGATCCCTGGATGAGACGGCAATTTTTGCCCTGTTTCCCGGTTCCCTTGAAGCGCTTTTTATCGTCACGATCCCTTCAGGGATTTCCGGGACCTCGGTCTTGAAAAGTTCGATCAGGAAGTTTGGATGAGTCCTTGAAAGAATGATCTGCGGTCCCTTGCTCTCCTTTTTAACATCCAGGATGTACGCTCGGATTCTATCTCCCGGCCTGTATACTTCCCTCGGAACCTGCTCCCTGGGAGGCAACAACGCTTCCGCCCTTCCCAGGTTCACCAGGATTCCCGTTTTATCAACCCGCTGCACTATACCGTTGACAATCTCTCCTTTCCTGTCGTGAAACTCCTCGTAGATTGCTTCCCGTTCGGCATCCTTCATTTTCTGGATGATTATTTGCTTGGCCACCTGGGCGGCAATCCTGCCGAAAATGTTTGTATCTATTTTTATTCCAAGGCTGTCATTCAGCTCACATTCAGGATCAAGTTTTCGCGCTTCCTCGAGAGATATCTCCGTTTCGGGGTTCCGTACTTTTTTGACGACTTCCTTAAATTGAAAGGCTTCGATTTCCCCGTATTCTTCGTTGAAAGCCACTTCGAGATCGAGGTTCTTTCCAAACTTTTTCTTCGCTGCCGACCGTATGGCGTCTTCAAGAGTTGATATCAACAGATTACGATCAATGCCCTTGTCTCTGCTTACCTGATCAATTAAGCGTTTCAGTTCACTAATCATCCTTATGAAGTCTCCTGCTTTTTATTTATGGCTCAACGTGAGCTATTAAATTGGCCTTGTATACGTTATCGAGGCTTATTTCGTGTGTGGTTTCATCACTGCACCTTATAACTATCGTGTTATCAGAAAAGCTTACCAGGTACCCCCGGAAGTTTCGCCTGTTGCCGCATGGTTCTTTTGTTTTTATCTTTACTTCCCGGCCAACATACCGCTCAAAATCCTTCTGCCTCCTTATTGGCCTGTTCAGACCGGGCGAGGTTACCTCGAGCACATATGCGTTGGGAATGAAATCTTCCACGTCCAGCAGGTCGCTCACCTGCCTGCTAAGCCTGGTGCAATCGGCGATGGATATGCCTCTTTCCTGGTCTATGTACAAGCGCAGTGTCCAACCTCTGGCCTCGCGCTGGTATTCCACCTCTATTAATTCCATGCACTCGGCCTCTGCGATGGGTTCAACCAGATCCCATACCAGCTTAATTATTTTTTCCCGACTTTCGTCTTCCATGTCTTCAGGCCCGGTTCTTCGGTTTACCGATCGGTAAAAAAAAAGTGAGCTTTCAGCCCACTTCTTTTAGTAGACGCGATTATAATGTTTACTAGCGTAATTATGGCTTATAGTAATAATTACAACCAGGCAATCCACTAATCGAAGTAGGCTGGGAAGTTGTTCTCTCGTAACTTCCGCTAGCGACTACCTCAAAAAGGGAAACCTTCCCCGAACTTTCGAGAAAGGTTTTTCAAGTCCTCTTTCTCTTGTAACGATCAATGGAGCGGGCAACGGGATTCGAACCCGCGACACCAAGCTTGGGAAGCTTGTACTCTACCAGCTGAGCTATGCCCGCTCTTTGAACCGGCCTTTACACTCCTCCGGTTACAGTTCACCGTAATAATAAAAATTTTTGGTTGTGGAGTCAAGATTTTTGTGGAACCGTTCCACTATAATATTCAGCGCTGTACCCTTTTTTAAGTCCCCGTTCTGAAATGACCGGGAAAACCGGCACCGAGAAGATGTTGACGGATAGGTGAGGCAGAATAGAGTGTAGTAACCTGCCGCGGTTGGAGATCATGTAACCGAAGCCCTCTCTTTTTCTCCCGTCGTGTGTTGCCCAAGCACTTGCGTCAGGATAAGATATTCACGGAAAAATGTTACGGTCGTTGTAAAAAGGATTTTGACTCCGTGTCATGGTGCCCAACCACCATGACAGGCGGTTTTGATTCACTACCGTCCTGATCCTGATCTTATGGGGCACGTTGGTTTTAATCAAACCGGCGGTTCCCACCTGTGATGTGATCCGCCGGTTTTGTCGAAAACTTAGAGTCGAGGTTTCTGCTTAATTCTCTGAAGGCTTCCAGGGCTTGGTTTCGGAAACGCGAGTATATATGATGTGGCTTTACCCCACAGGAGGCTTCCCTTTACCAGGCCGCAAAATACCTCTTTACCATCACTTCCCAGGCCCACCACGGGACCGCTGAGCTTGCCCGAAAAAGGCCTCAGGAGAAACCCAAGTGCTTCTACGGAAACCATGGAAATTCTACCGTATTCGTAAGTAGGAAATCCCTCGACCAGGTGATAAAGGGTTGATTTGTTATCCGTTATCAGGAGTTCCTTTTTGCCGTCTCCATCAAGGTCAATTGGGAAAGGAGGTGTTTCGACAGGAATATTCTCGGGAAACTTGATCTTGTCTGTTCCCACATCCAGGCTAACATCTTGCACCCCACCTCCAACTCTCCTGGGGGACATCCATATTTTCTGATCGCCCCTGAAAATTACAAGCTTATGATGTTCGTTGATAAAGGAAATCTCGTTTACGCCATCCCCGTTCAGATCGGCAAAAGTCGCTCCAATCAGGTGAAAATCGCGAGGTACGCGAACATTCGGTCCGGGTTCCACTTTCCTACCAACGATTCTCATCTTGAAGACTTTAGCTCCGAAAAACCTGTCAGAATCAAAGTCCTGCGCAAGGAGAGTCTCCCTTTTTCCGTCGTTGTTCAGGTCAACAAAGGCAAGTATGAAATTCAAATCACTTACAACGGGTTCCAGCTTTCCTTCCACGTATCTCAAGACCATGCTTCTCATTTGCCTGTTCTCTACGTATATGTTCAGGGCAATGTAACCGCCCTCACCACCGCTAACGCTCACCAGCCTTCCGAATCCCCTGAATGAATGACCCACGGTGGTACCCGTTTCACTTAGCTCTCTTATCTGTAGAGTTCCCTCGGTTATGAAAATCGCTTCCAGGACACCGTCTCCGTCCAGATCGTAAAGATCCACGCAAAGAGCCACGTCCGGTATTTCCGTCACTTTCCTGTACCTGGGGGCCAGAGCCCTTTCCATGTCGGCTGAAGCTATCGGGTACCTGGCGGCCTGCTCGGGGCTGACTGCGGGAACACGAGGCGTCGGGGGAGCACCGTACGGATAAGCGGTAGGTGGAACTCCTGCCTGGGGCTGGGCTGCCACCGCCGCAGGATATGGTGTCCACGGCCATAATCTCAACAGCCTGAGTTTCTGGTCATACATTTTGATCGCGTTGGCTTCCGCCACAATTGCCAGCACAATCCCGTTTTTTTCCAGTACTCCCGGGGTAAGCTTTTCTCCTCCAGCAGTTACGTCAGGGAGCCAGTTCATGTCTCCCAGCCTTGTTTTAAGGTACCCGTAAAGAACCTCTGCAGGCGGTTGCTTTACCCGATCAACAAAAATTACAGGAATGTCCGAAAATCTCGTAACTTCCATTCCCGGTTTTATCTTTCGTTTTGCTGACAGAACCGTGCAGATGGAAAACTTGGGTTTTACTTTTATTACTTCGATAACCCCGATCGGAGTCGTGGTTTTCCCGAGTATTTTCTTGGTAACGGGGTGACGAATTACCTTGTCCGTTACATAAACGGTGAAGATGTCTCCCACCTTCACATCCTTGTTGCTGCCCAAGTCTATCAGGACGTTTCCTTCCTCGAGCATCACGACTACCCCCGTTACGGGCGAGAGATCTTTAACCACGTCTTTGGCAACACGCTCTACCTGCGCCTGAACGCCTGCAGGATGAAAACAAGTCCATACCAATACACTGACACAAGCAAAGAAAGCTACAAGATACCCTTTTCTTTTTCCCATGTATAACTCCTCATACAAACGTATCGACTGTACAAAACTACTAATACTCGGATGCAGAATCTCAAAAGTTGCACACAAATAACATTAAATCAAGAAAAAAGCCAGAGTGAAAAGGCTCCAGAAGCGGGTGAAAGGATTACAATTTTGACATTAATTCTGGATGATGTACGATTGATCGTAGTATTGCTACCAACACCTATCCGGTAGCGAAAACCTTGGGGGCCTGAGCCACAACAAAGAATGAGAACTTCGTAAAAGGAGCAGCCAATGGCGCCTATTTCCAATTATCTACAAAAGATTCGCTGGCTTCTCTCGACATGTCGATGGGGTAGGCTGAAACGGTGCGCCGATTTTAATGGATGATTCTTGTGGAGAACTAATTCTTCTTTCAGGATCTTGTGGAGAGTTTTGCTAAGGTGTACGTAATGGAAGCGGGGGCAAAAGAGGAAGTGGAAAAGTATCCCTCTATGCGAGTCAGCCCTGGAAAAGCAGGTAGCACAAACAACGAAAAGAAAAACAGCACCCGGGGAGGCATTGGAATGCAAGGCATTAAACGGCCAGGTACCTGCATTGTATGTCCTCATTTGATACAAGTTCCTCACTGCTTCCTTCGTAACAGACCCTTCCCTTGTCAATAACGTATCCCCTGCTCGATATCTTGAGCGCGAACCTTGCGTTTTGTTCGGCAACCAGGATGGTTATCTCCTTGCTCAGGGCCGTGATAATATCCCCCAGCATTTCCACGATCACCGGGGCCAGTCCTTCGCAGGGTTCATCCAGGAGCAGAAACCTCGGGTTTCCCGCCAGGGCTCTCGCAATGGCCAGCACCTGCTGCTCCCCCCCGCTGAGTTCACCACCGCGCCTGTCCTTGAGTCTTGCTAGGAGGGGGAATTCATCGAGGATTCTCTCCGGTGTCCACGCTATATAACCCTCCCGGGGAGGCAGCTGGGCTACTTCGAGGTTTTCTTTCACCGTCAGGGACGCGAATATTCTTCTGTCTTCAGGCACGTATCCAATTCCGAGACGCACGTTTTCGTACACTGGTCTGCCACTGATTAATCGGTCTTCAAGAAAAATCTTTCCCCTAGCCGGCGGATTATATCCCACTATGCTCCGCATAGTTGTTGTCTTCCCGGCTCCATTTCGTCCCAGGAGACAGACGATTTCACCCTTTTGTACATGCAGGCTGACGCCCTGCAAAACGTAGCTTTCACCGTAGTATACGTGAATGTTTTCAACCCTAAGCATCCAGGGACCCTCCCAGGTAGGCTTCCTTCACGGCCGGGTTTTTCTTAATCTCTTCCGGCGTACCCCTGGCAAGCAGTTCTCCCTGGTGAAGCACAAAGATATATTCGGCAACGGAAAACACTACCTTCATGTCGTGTTCAGTCAGGAAAAACGTTGTCCCCAGCTGTTTCGAAAGCCTCTGTATCAGATAAATCATACGCTCGGTTTCTTCGGGGTTCATCCCCGCGGTCGGTTCATCCAGCAAAACCAGCTTCGGTTCTCTTGCGAGCACTATCGCGATTTCGATAAGCCTCTTATCACCGTATGGAAGTTCCAGGGCAACCCTGGAGGCCCTGTCCGCCAGTCCGACCTGGTCGAGCACACCCATGGCCTTTTCAGCCAGATCCTTTTCCCCTGCCAAAGATCTTACGCAAGAAAAGGCCTTACCGTAGTGCAAAGCAAGAGGGACGAGGACATTTTCAAGCACGCTGAGCTTTAAAAAGATATTTGTAATCTGAAACGATCTCATCAACCCCAAGGAAGCAATCCGGTATGACGGCATACCAGTGATATCAAGGTTGTCAAATGTTACCTTTCCCCCGGTGGGAACGTACTTGCCTGATATTACATTGTAAAAAGTTGTTTTACCCGCGCCGTTCGGTCCGATCAGGGCCGTAAGCCTGCCTTTCGGTATTTCCAGGGTTATACCGTTAAGAACTCTGAAGTCTCCAAATTGATGACGAAGGTCCTCGACGGTCAATATGTTCTCAGCAGCCATTACCTTTCACTTCCAAACCAGCTTACAACGGTTCCTAGGATTCCCCTGGGGGTGAAAATCACGACCGGTATCAATATTGCCCCCAGGACAATCATCCAGTTTTCCGTTATGGTAGTTACCAGTTGTTCTAGCACGAAAAATATGGCCGCGCCGCACGCCGGTCCGAAAAATATTTCGGAGCCTCCCAGAATCGTCATCAATACGGGACGAGCGGAGAAGGACCAGTGGACAAAGCTCGGAGCAGCCATGTGGTTAAAAAGGGAAAAAAGCACCCCGGAAAGCCCCGCAAGGCTCCCCGATATAATGAAAGCAAACAGCCTGATTGTCTGCACGTTCCCACCAACAAAATAGAGCCTTTCCTTGTTTTCTCTCGACGCTCTCAGCATAAGCCCGAAAGGCGAGCGGATAACCTTCCACAAAATCGTGATACCTGCTACAACTATAAACAGGGTAAAATAGTACATGGCCATGGGAGGTTCCAGGCTGAATTTCAGGCCGAAAAAATGTACCGTGGGAATGAAAAACAGGGAAAGCCCGTCGCTGCCTCCGGTTACTTCTCTCCAGTTATGGGCGACGGTATAAATCATCATTCCGAATCCCAGGGTTAGCATGGCGAAAAATATTTCGTCCCTTCTCACACACAAAAATCCGATTACGGCGGCTCCCGCCGCGGAAGCGGCAATACCGATTAAAATGGCGAACCACA
>JALXAI010000458.1 GCA_026992215.1 Desulfobacterales bacterium
CGGTCATACCCTTATATGTCAAAAACCTTTATCTGGCATCCAGCTCTTCGGCAAATCTTTCAACCGCTTCCACGAAGGGGCTTTCCGGGTCTATGTCCACAAGGGGTCTCCTTTTGGCAATGCTGAGAGACAATTTTTCATCCTCCGGTAGTTCGTATATCTGATAGTGGTTAATCCCAAGGTATTGATTGATCAAGGAGGAAAACGCTTTTGCCACCTGATTCCCCTCGTTTTTCTTTATTCGGTTAAATACGATGGTGAAGGAAGAAGCATTTACCAGGCTGTCAAAATCCCCGCCGAGGCTGCTGTCTTTGTCCTTCAGGTAAGCAAGTACCTGCGGGATGGTTTTTATACCGAGCTCGTTTTCCGGGTTTTTTACCAGGGCGAGTTCCGAAAGGGTTTCAAATCTTCTGTTTTCACGCAGGTAACGTTCCATTTTTCGGAAAACGTAGCTTTTCAGGAACGAATACGAATTCATAACACTGGTAATTTCGGGGTTGGTTATCACGATCTTCTTTTCCCCGACCGAGTAAAAATCGAGGATGTTGTATGCGGTTCCGGCACCCAGGTCAAGGATGACCACGTCGTGTTCCAGTTTCTGAATATGGCGTATTAATTTCATTTTTGTCTGATAGAAAATGTTTGCAAGACCGGGCACGTGTCCCGCCCCCGATACCAGGTGCACGTTTTCGTACCTGGTCGGTACCGCAGCATCAGAAAGGGTGCTTACTGACCTGTTCAGGAAAGAGTAGAGGTTCACCTCGGTTTGCATGGCGTTAAACATAACGTGAAGGTTCGCAGCACCAAGGTCCAGGTCAATACTGATTACACTGTAACCTCTCTGTCCGAGAATAACAGAAAGATTGGCAACGAAAACCGTTTTACCGACTCCGCCTTTTGGGCCTGCAACTGAAATTATCATTTTTTCTTTTAACTGTCCGTGTATTCTTCTAGGTCTGAATTCTTAATATCATGTTTAACAGCACTCCTGTCTTCTGGATACAATCTAGCACAATAGATTCTCAAAAATAAAATTTTCTTTTTGTATCGAGTTCCTCCGGCCGTTTCTTGTATTGGAGGGACTGTGGAAATAACGCACGTTTGCGGATGCTAATGGAACGGTTTCCATGATTTCGGAAGGAGAGAGAAAAAATGACTTAGTTTTATCCCGAAATTCTGATAAATAAAAATATATTGATCATTACCATGAAAAAAGAAGCGTTTCCCGAATAAGGGAGGTGTTTGTGTCCCGAATGAATGGCTTGCCTGGTGTGTCAGGGACAAAAAGGGGGCAGAATACACTGGACGGAATCGCTTCGTTATATGAGCGCCCGGGAGTTTCGGGGTTGTATTTGATTGGCATGTGCTGGTCATCGGGTTCGGAAATGGTTAGGAGTACGCCGGTGACCGGCAATACGTCGCTCGTGCTTTACCGCGGCAATCGTTTGGAGTCGAGTTATTCTGCGAGAGGTGATGGGGGGAATATTATATCTCGAAAAAAACGCACAGGAGGAACATGCAGAACCTGGTGGGTGTTGCATTTGAGTGAAGTCGGAGTAGGTTGAACACGAGGGCTGAACAGAAAAAGGAGGCAGTTTGCATGATCAGGAAACTGAAAGAGAAACTGAAAAAGCAGAGCCGGGATGGGATTGAGTCGGGATGCGAAAAAGTGGAAGATCGCCCTGAAGAGGCAGGCGGTCTGTCGGGGGAATTATCTGGAGTCGAAAAAAAGGATGCAGTGGAGGAAGGCCCGGAAAGTGCAAAAGTTGTTGTGGTTGGGCACGACGAGACGTTTTCAAAGGCGGTCATCGATTATGCGGTTGGTTTCGCGGAGAGGATGGGATACGAGATTGTGGCTCTAAATGTGGGCCCGATAACAAAACCTAACACTGAAGCCCTAGGACCGTATTGTGACCTCGTTCGAGGGCAGTTTGAACAGAGGTGTAAAGAGGCTGTGCGACCTTTTGAGGAAGCCTGCAGGGAAAGGGGGATCGCGTTCAGGCACGTGGTTAAATTCGGAGAAGTAGACAGATGTATCAGGGAAGTCCATGACGAGCTTGAAAGTGTGGAATTCGTAATTGCCGATCCCGAAAGTTGTCCGGAAGACGGAAAAGTAGCAATTCCCGTATTTTGTATGACCAAGGAGTAGCGGTAAACACGATTCCCATTCTACCCGGTATTTTATATATCGCAATTTCCCATGGCATCGTAGCCGTGTTTTACAATGGGGCAGGGCGTCATGGAGAATTACACAGGAAGCTAACATCCACGGGGCAGTCTTTCAGGTTTTTCTCGGGCGCGGTTACTTGGAGTGATACGAGGGCTTAATAACATGGGTGAGAAAAAACGTACGAGAATCGTTGAAATCTTCCGGCAGTTGCCCTTCGGGGAAGACGTCACTGTAATGGGATGGGTCAGGACCAAGCGTGAATCAAAAAAGGGATTTGCGTTTATCGAACTTAACGACGGCTCATGTTTTTCTAACCTGCAAATTGTGGCTGACAAAAAAGTAAAGGACTATGACGCTGTAATTAAGAAGATAAGCACAGGGTGTTCCCTGTCAGCAGCCGGCAAGCTCGTGGAATCCCCCGGCGGAAAGCAGGCCATTGAGATGCAGGCCAACGATTTAACCGTAATCGGTATCGCTGATCCCTCCAGCTATCCCCTTCAGAAAAAACGGCACTCCTTTGAGTTTCTCCGTAAAATCGCTCACCTGAGGCCAAGAACGAATACGTTTGGTGCTGTCACCCGCGTGAGGAATCATCTCGCCTGGATGGTGCACGGGTTTTTCCAGCAAAGGGGCTTCTATTACCTGAATACGCCCATAATTACATGCAGTGATTGCGAAGGAGCCGGCGAAATGTTCCAGGTGACTACCCTCGATATCGGTAACGTTCCAATAAAAGATGGTGGTGTCGACTACTCGGAGGATTTCTTTGGCAAAAAGGCCAACCTGACTGTCAGCGGACAGCTTGAGGCCGAGGCGTATGCTCTCGCGCTTGGCAGCGTGTATACCTTCGGTCCCACGTTTCGTGCGGAGAATTCGAACACCAGGAGACACCTGGCCGAGTTCTGGATGGTGGAGCCAGAAATGGCTTTCTGTGACCTGGCGGCAAACATGGAACTTGCGGAGGAGTTTTTAAAAAGCTTATGTGCTTCTGCCCTTGAATCCTGTGGAGAGGATCTGGCTTTTTTTGAGAAGTTCATAGAGAAGGGAGTTGTGAGAAGACTTGAAAAGGTGCTCTCCGGGAGGTTTGAAGTGATCGAATACGGGGAGGCGATGAGGCTGCTTGAACGAAAAGCCCCGGATTTTCAGTACCCGGTGGGCTGGGGACATGACCTTCAGGCGGAACATGAAAGGTATCTTACTGAAGAGGTCTTCGAGAAACCGGTGGTTGTTATCAATTACCCCAGGGAAATAAAACCCTTTTACATGAAGGTAAACGATGACGAAAAAACGGTCGCGGCCATGGATATACTTTTCCCCGGGCTGGGCGAGGTGATTGGTGGAAGTCAGAGAGAGGACAGCTACGAAGTTCTAAGGGAACGGATCAGGGAAACCGGGCTCAACGAGGAGGACTACTGGTGGTACCTTGATCTTCGAAGGTATGGAACGGCGCCTCATTCAGGATTCGGCCTGGGTTTTGAGAGGTTTGTTCAATTTGTCACCGGAATGGCCAACATTCGTGATGTTATTCCCTTTCCCAGGACTCCGGGTAATGCCGAGTTTTAAAACACCTGCCCGGACATGTAACGGTGCGTGTCTGATTTGTCTATATATCACAAGGCCTTGCTGGCGCATGATGCGGGTTTTCTTTCCTTGATGATGAACGAAATCTCATGCCACGAGCATGGCGCAGTGGTAAATAAGCCATGCGACAACCCACGCCAG
>JALXAI010000459.1 GCA_026992215.1 Desulfobacterales bacterium
TCCGGGATCATGCAACTCTCGAATTTGATTTGACATTTTGTTGACTTGTTACATGCGGGTATGCTAAGAAACGGCTTCGAAATTTTCGAAAAAGGTGTGAAGGGTTAGTGTTTAGAATCGATGCGAAAAATAGAAAAAGAACTAACCGTTTTAAACAAGCTTGGTTTACATGCTCGAAGCGCAGCAACAATAGTGAAAGAGCTCAACAAATATAAATCAAAGGTTGTACTGAAAAAGGGTAACACCGTTGTTGATGGCAAGAGTATTCTGGACATCATAACCCTTGATTGCCCGAGGGGTGCGCGCGTCCACGTGGAAATCACGGGAGAGGACGCGGCTGAAGCCATGAAAGCACTCACAGAACTATTCAGCAGCAGGTTCGGGGAAGACTGAGAATGCCTGGTACAAAAAGGAAATGTAAGTCGATTACCGGAATTGGAGTGGCTCCCGGCATAGCGATTGGCAAGGCTTTCCACGTGGACAATGATGAAATCCCGATTGTTACATACAGGCTGGAGCGCGAATCCCAGGTAAAGGAAGAGATAGAACGTTTTAAAAGTGCCGTTAAACAGACCGAGGGAGATCTGGAAGCAATTAAGAAAAACCTGCCGAAAGAATTCCGCGACCATGCTTCAATCCTCGACACTTACCTGATGATTTTGAAGGATCACATGATCTACAACGAAACCATCGAAACCATAAAAAAACAAAAGATAAACGCTGAATGGGCATTGAAGCAGGCCATCCTCACGACAGGTAGGGTTTTCGAAAGCATTGACGATGACTACATCCGGAGCAGAATTTCAGACATTCGTTACGTGGGCGACAGAATTTTTCGCCATCTGGCCGGCATGGGAACCCCCAAGGTTAACTGTAACAAGGAAAGAGTCATAATAGTTGCTCACGACCTGTCTCCAGCCGATGCAGCTCAAATTCAACTCGAAAAGGTTATGGCCTTCGTCACCGACCTCGGCGGATCCACTTCTCATACTTCCATCATTGCGAGATCTTTAAATATTCCCGCGGTGGTGGGGTTAAAAAACGTAACGGATCAAGCAAGCAACGGCGACATTATGATCGTAGATGGCATTGAGGGAAAAGTGATCATAGACCCCGACGAAGACACCATAGCCCGGTACTACGAGAAGCAAAGCGAATACGAGAACTACATCAAGACAATTATTCGCTCGGCCCATGAAAGGGCAGAAACGCTTGACGGGCACAAGATCAAGGTGGAAGCCAACATCGAGATGCTGGAAGAAATTGTTGCGGTGTTTGACAATGGAGCCGAAGGAATCGGCCTTTACAGAACCGAATTCCTGTATATGAACCGGGACGATGTGCCCTCGGAAGATGAGCTTTTTAATACGTACAGCGAACTTGCAGAACTCATCGCCCCCAAAACGGTAAACATCCGCACCCTTGACCTCGGCGCGGACAAATTCCTCCTCACGTCAGGAAAGCTGAGGGAAGAATCGAACCCGGCCCTGGGACTGAGATCAATCCGACTGTGTCTCAAGGAGGAAGAACTGTTTTTTACTCAGCTCAGAGCCATACTTCGAGCAAGCTCGGCATACAGGAACATCAGAATAATTTTCCCCATGATCTCGGGAATGGAAGAATTGTTGCAAGCCAAGGCGATTCTGAGCAGGGCAAAAAAAAGCCTGGAAAGAGACGGAATCGATTTCGACGAAAACATCCCCCTTGGTCTGATGATGGAAGTTCCGGCCGCCGTTGCCATAGCCGACATGCTGGCCAGGGAAGTCGATTTTTTCAGCATAGGAACTAACGATCTCATCCAGTACACGCTTGCCATCGACAGGGTCAGCGAGCACGTGGCACATCTTTACGAACCGCTTCACCCCGCGGTCTTGAGAAGCATCAAGCAAATAGTCGACGCCGGGCACAGAAACGGAATTCCCGTTAGCATATGCGGCGAAATGGCAGGTGAACCATTTTATTTGCCAATTCTGCTCGGTTTCGGGTTAAACTCCTTGAGTATGACCCCGGGTGCCATACCAAGAATAAAAAACATGATCAGGAACATCAAACTTTCAGAGGCCCGGGAATTTACTCAAAAAGCTCTGGAGCTGACCACGGCCGAGGACATTATTTCATACTTGCAGGACTTAATGGATAAGCGGTTTTCAAACATCTTTGCTTTCCTTAATCCGCCTGCACCCATATTTTCATAGGAGAGGCATACACATGACCAGTGGCCATGACAATTTTAAATTGATCTGCCAGAACAAGAAGGCAAAACACGATTACTTTATCGACGATATTTTGGAAGCCGGGATCGTTCTGCTCGGAACGGAAGTCAAATCGATCAGAGAGGGTAGAGTGAACCTGAAAGACAGCTACGCCAAAATAAAAGACGGAGAAGTGTTTCTCTATGGCTGCCACATAAGCCCGTACCCTCATGCCTCCTACAACAATCACGAACCCGAACGGGTGCGAAAGCTTCTTTTACACAAAAGGGAGATCAAAAGGCTGATAGGAAAAACCAAGGAAAAAGGCTATTCGTTAATACCTTTGCGGTTATACTTCAGGGGTGGTAAAGTTAAGGTGGAACTGGCACTGGCGAGAGGCAAGAAAAAATACGACAAGCGCGAAGCCATAAAACGAAGGGAAGAAGCCAGGGAACTGAAACGTATCATGAGAAAGAAATTTTAGGATGATTATTTTCAAGGGTCATACCAAAACAAAAGGGGCACCTTTCGCAATTCTGCTGGTTTTCTGTCTTTTTATCGCATCGGAGGTTTCCGCTTCCTCAGTAGTGCCGGTGGTTGCAAGCGGGAAAGTGGCATGTACCGGGACAATTACAAAACAGGTTAGAAGGGCTGCCACAGAAAACATGGAAATTAACGCCGTCAAGCAGCTCCTTGAAGAGATCTCCGGGAACGTCGATCAAACCAAAATTTCTGATTTCATAAAGAACGTTGTGGCAAAAAATCCCGGCGCGTACGTCGAAAATTACAAAATACTGGCTGAACTCAGAGACAGGAAATACTTTCAGCTGACCGGAAACGTAAATATAAAAAAAGACGACCTTGTAAGGGATTTTAACGGTGCCGCTGGGGAGCAACCCGCTGAAGAAAAAGAACTGTCCATGGTGCTTCTGATAACCGAGTTTAATCCGAGAACAAAGCAGTGGGAATACTGGTGGAAACTACCCCCTGACAATAAACAGAAGTTATATTTTACCAACCAGCTTGCCAGGGAACTGGAATCCAGGGGTGTTCTTGTTGTTTACAGGCTGGGCAAGGAAAAAATACTGCTTCAAAGCACGAATTTTCAGACTCCTTTTATTACCACAGATGCGGCAATTCAACTGGGGCTCATCTACAGAACACCCTTTGTGGTACTGGGTAATTTGCACTTAAGTGATGACGAAAACGGCAAAAAGTTCCTTGTGGCGTCACTCCAGGTTCTAAGCACGGATAACGGGGAGAATATAGCAGAGATAATCGAGAAAGAAAAAGTCAGATCGATTCCTCGCAAGTCGAGGTATATTGCGATGGCTAAGCTTGTCGCTCCGAGGGTTTTGGATGAAGTAAAGACCTACGTGGAAAAATCTGCTACCGATGGCAATATTGCCAATGCAAATACCACTTCTCCTGCTACCAGCGGCGAATACCTTATCACCATTGAAATATCTAACGTGAACAACCTTCGTCCCCTGGAGGTACTGCAAAAGTACTTTGAAGGTGGCAGATCACCGGTGACATCCATCAAAAGCATCACCCTGGAACACCGCAAGGTGGTTATGCAGGTAACATCCGCAGTGGACGGAACCCTCCTTGCCAGGAAAATCATGTTGACCTTCCCTGGTGAAGACGAGTTTTCCATCCTTTCCAGCAGCGAGGACAGTAT
>JALXAI010000460.1 GCA_026992215.1 Desulfobacterales bacterium
TAGATTATCTTCCCGCGATCCAGAACTTTTCTAACCAGATCATCTATGCCCTCGTAAAGCAAGGGTTCTCCACCGGTTATGGTGACAACCGGTGCACCGCATTCATCCACTGCCCTCAAACATTGCTCAATTGTCAGCTTTTCGTGCAATGTGTCCCTGTATTCCCTGATTCGGCCGCAGCCGGGGCATTGAAGATTGCACAAATGAAGAGGTTCCAGCATTAATACAAGGGGGAACTTGTCTTTACCGTTTCGATGCATGCGCCACAGGTAGCTCACCATGGCAGTGTGTAAAACCAGTGGAAATCTCATCTCTAGCAGATCCTTTGTCAGTTTGTTTCAGCTTCGGTTCCGATCTTCCTGGGATTGCACTGGTGCAATATTTCTTCGAACATCTTGAGATCCACCAGGGTATTTTTACATGGACCCTCTGGCCTCTGGTTCGGTATACCCATAACGGGTATCTTCATAGCCACGTCTTTTATGCCGCTCACCAGGTCGCGTTCGCAAGCAAGAGCGATGATACAGGTTGGTTTTTCTTTTATTACCGCCTGCCTGGCCTGCTCTCCGCCTCCAACGGTGTGAACCGCACAGTCGTATCCCTCCACCATACTGAGGATCGATTTTCTCACGTCTTTTTTCAGGCAACGCGGCAACAAGACCAGTATTTTCGACCTGTTCAGCTTCTTGTTATAGGATGCGGTCAGGGCGTTGTTCGCCTTGATGAAAGCGTTGCCGACCTGATCTCGGCTCAACCCCACCTTTTTCCCCAACCACACTATCTTTGGCAGGAGAAATAAGAGGAATCCCTCGCTCAGCTTGTAAGGGAAAAAGGCTATTTTCCCCGTGGCTATTTCAACCAGAACCAGAATGTAGAAAAGAAGGAAAATCCCGACGCAACCCCAGAAGAATATTTTCGAGTAAAAGGCCGGGCCGGGGCCAAGCTGCTGAATCCTTGGGCTGATGAGAAACCATATTCCCCAGCAGCCCAGAACTATTATTAGCAGGAGTGCGGATGCCATCCAGATGAACCTGGACTTGGGTTGACTGACATCGATTTGAGCCTCGATATTACCTTCCCAATCCGCCCACTCGTCACCAAGCTTGCGGTCTTTGAATTTTCTCTCTGCTTTTTTTTCTGCGACCTTTTCTTTCTCCTGATCGACTCTTTCAAAAGTCATAAGCGTCTCTCTCATCTATGGCGCGGATACGTATCCGTTTTGTTCAAACCATTGCACGGCGTCCTCAAGCGCTTTTTTAATCGGTGTCTGGGGAAATCCGAGCTCCCTTACCGCTTTGCCCGGATCAAAAAACATGTGCTTTCGTGCCATTCGAACGCCGTCCAGAGGGATTAACGGTTCTACACCAAATAGCCTGGAAATGCCAGCATTAATGTATGCCGCAAACAAAACAGGATGATAGGGAAGACGGTACCCGTGCATCTTTTTACCCCTTATTTCTGCCAGCATGTCAAAAATTTTCTCGAGCGTCACGTTTTCATTTCCAAGGATATACTTTTCTCCTGTTGTACCTCGTTGGAGCGCAAGTACATGTCCCTGTGCCACGTCTCGAACGTCCACCAGGTTCAGCCCGGTATCAAGGTAACCGGGGATCTTTTTATTCAGATAATCAACAATTATTTTCCCTGTAGGCGTAGGCTTGGTGTCTTCCGGGCCCACGGGGGTACTCGGATTCACAATCACAACGGGCAGGCCTTCTTCAGCGTATTTTTCCACCAATTTTTCTGCCAGGAACTTTGATTTCTTGTAGTGACCAACCATGTCCTGGAAGGAAACCGGAGTTTTTTCCGTCGCGGGCGATCCGTCTTTTGTCTTCCCGAGAGCTCCCACCGTGCTTGTATAGACCAGTCTGTCAAGATGAACCAACCTTGCTGCGTCCAGCACATTCTTTGTTCCACCAACGTTTGTTCGGTACATGTTCACAGGATCAGGTACCCACAACCTGTAGTCAGCGGCTACATGAAAACCCACGTCACATCCTTTCATTGCCGCTATCACGTCCTTGCGGTTGCGCAAATCCCCGGGTATTAGTTCACAGTTCAGCCTGAGAAGGTGAGAAACCCTGGAGCCCCGTCTTACCAGGGCTCTTAGCCTGAACCCTTTTTCTGACAGGGCACGGGCAACATGACATCCAACAAAACCGCTCGCGCCTGTAATGAATGCTTTCATGGCATTTGCAGGGAGGTATTTTCAGGAAGTTTAAGCTGGGCCTGCAGCCACCCGTAATAACGGCCGAGAGCCATGAGAGGGAAGCAATTCCGGTAGTTGTGGTAGCGGAGCATAAAGTACTTCGGGAAACCGGTTCCGGTAAAGTATTTTTCTTCCCATGTACCATCTGGCCGCTGGTTGTCGATCAGGTAAGAAATGCCCCTGCTAACTTCAGGAGCTTCCCATTCACCTGCCGCCATCAATCCCAGTAACGCCCACGCCGTCTGAGAAGCCGTGCTTGGCCCCTGTCCTCTTAAAGAAGGATCTTTGTAAGACTCACACGTTTCTCCCCAGCCACCATCAGGATTCTGACAATTCTTGAGCCATTGAACCGCTTTTCTAATCCACGGCCGGGAGAAATCCTCTTTTATGCTTTCAAGCCCCGTTAAAACTGACCATGTTCCATAAATGTAATTTACACCCCACCTTCCCCACCAGGCTCCATCCGGTTCCTGGATCTTGCGCAAAAACCGTATGGCTCTTTTCGCCACAGGGTGATCCTTATCAAATCCGTAATACCCCATCATCTGCAGAACCCGGCCAGTCAGGTCGGCGGTACTCGGATCAATCATGGCTTCAAGATCCGCAAAGGGTATCCGATTTAAATATTCCTTGTTATTGTCAACATCAAATGCGCCCCAGCCACCATCGCTACTTTGCATGCCGAGAACCCAGTTAATGCCTCTATCAAGGGCGCACTTGAATGCGGGATCATTTCCCACAGCCCTCTGTAGAGCCATCAATACCACGGCAGAGTCATCCACGTCAGGGTAGTGATCGTTATGGAACTCGAACGCCCACCCTCCGGGTTCAAGTTCAGGGCGTTTCACCTGCCAGTCGCCTCCTCGAAAAATCTGCTGTTTCAGAAGCCAGCGAGCTGCAAGCTGTATTGCCGGGTAATCAGGAGGTATACCCGCTTCAACAAGGGCTATACAGTTGAGGGCGGTGTCCCACACAGGTGATATACACGATTGAAGGACTACTTCGTCCCCCTTATCAATCAAGAATCCTTCAAGCGCATTGAGCCCTTTGCGGATCACGGGGTGATCAAGCGGGTAACCAAGAGAAAATAACGCAAGCAAAGAATTCACCATGGCCGGTTGAATGCCTGCCCAGTCTCCGGAATCTTCCTGGTGCTCAACAATCCACTCCTCTGCTTTCTTAAGGGCCTTGTTTCTTACGGGTCTAAACGGGGTTTTGAACAAAAGCTTCCCGATGTGCCTGGAAAATATAAGAAAGTTTGCACAGTTGGAAGGTCTCCTATCGTCTCTGGAACCCACGAAAAGCTCGCTTACCTCTGCTCCCTCTATTCGCTTTACCGGCCTGAGATGTAGCAATATCGAAATGGGCACAAGGCTTGCCCTGGTCCAGCTGGAAAAAGAATAAATAGAAAAAGGGAACCAGTGAGGGAAAAGGATCAGTTCTACTGGAAAGGGAGGAATTCTGTCCCAGGGATAATTGCCAAAGAGCGCAAGGAATATTTTCGTGAAAATTCTACACTTTTCTATTCCTCCTGATTCAAGGATAAAATCCCTTGCCTTGATCATTTCTTCTGAATCCACGGGAACCCCTGCCAGCTTCAAAGCAAAATACGCCTCAACACTCGCACTAATCTCGCCGGGACCATCGTAATAAATGGCCCACGTACCGTCTTCTCGTTGCTGGCGCAACAGGTGGTTGACTATCTTCTTCTCCCGCTCGGGGTTTTCTATGCCCAGGAACTTCAACAACATCAGGTATTCGGCCGTAATGGTCACGTTCGACTCTAGCTCAAACCACCAGTATCCATCAGGGTGCTGGCACTCCAGGTAATAGTTTTTTGTTCGGTTGATGGAAGAAATAAGCCGTTCCGAGAGGCTTTCCCCCTTCTTCCGATCCCCGGAGTTCCCTTGCTTTATCCCCTTTTCCTCTATGTAAGCTATTTCCGTTTCCATCTGCACCTGTTCTCTCAGACTATCAGGAAGTTATAATTTAATAAAAAATCCGTCCGAAACTCAAGGAATATATGAACCACCACTCACTTCTGTCAAGGCACCGCTCTCTTTTTTCTCATAACACCCATTTTATATAACGTTATTAATATATTATGTTGCCTTTGGCAAGTTCAGTTTTTGATTTCTATGCTTTTTTCTTTTCCGCAAGCCTCATTTTAATCGCTTTTTGCTGGATAACCATCTTTTTCAGTAAGCTATCGAAGGAATTCCTCGCAATTTCTCTTCTGAAAATAGACCTGTAGTTCCCCACTATACTGACACCATCGATGCTTACGTCTTCTATGATCCATTTTTTATTGTTTTTATTGACCAAACGCAGGTAATAATCGACCAGAATACGGTCATTTGAACGAACGATGGCCGTTTTTACAGTGGCATGCCCGTCCTTCACCTGCTGGCCGAGATACTCTATGTGCTCTTTCTTCAAGAAGTTAAGTACAAGTCTGGTGTAAGAGTCCTGAAACAGGTCTGAAAAGACCTCGGAGAACTTTTTTTTCTTATTCCCGGGAATGTTTTTCCAGTATCCCTGGACGGAGCTTTTCGCCATACCATACGAATCAAAATTTTCCTTTATAATTTTCTTTATCTCCATCGCCCGTTTATACCTGTTTTCATGTCCCTGGAGCCCGGGATCGGTCTGAATTTTCATCACACTGTCAAGGACTTTTTTGACGAGAGTTTCCGGGGATTGCTCTATTGACTTCCCGGTTACGCTCCAGGCGGTACCCGAGCATGCAAGCAATAGCACCATCACTGAAAGTAACGGTACAATTTTTCTCTTGATCATCTTAGATTCACCTCTGCGGCTACAATTTCTCGAAATTCTTCCTTTGTTTTTTTCACTCGCATGTATAAGACGGCCGGCAACACTATTACTGCGGATGCCATCACCGCTATACTGCCTATGGTTGCCAGCATTCCAAGGCTGTGAATACCTCTGTGATGCGAAATCATCAGGCTACCGAACCCGACAGTGGTAGTCAAAGCCGCTAAAATAATACCCTTACCGGTGCTTAACGGCAACCCTTTAAAATGTCCCTTGTCTTGAAACCACCTGTTAAGGATCACAATCCCGTACTCAACCCCCGCGCCGACGATAAGCGGTAGAAAGAGGCTGTTAGCAAGATTGAAATCCACTCCCATGCACCACATGAGGCCCATGGTCCAGAGAGTACCCACGATGAGTGGAATCATGGCAAGCAGAGAGTTCACGATGCTTCTAAACGTTAAAAGAAGCAGTACAAGGATGAAGAATACCGCGTATACTGCAGCTTCTATGCAGGCATTCCGAAACGCTCTAGTAAATACGTAAAGCGTGACCGGATCCCCAATTACATCAGGATCAATTTTTTGAAGATTTTTGACGAATTTCTCCAGCGCATCGGCTTCCCATACGTTCTGTTTTGGATAAACCCTGATCAGATATCGACCATGTTTCCCCACGTACTGATTGCGCAAATACGCGGGGAGATCCGCAATGGTCATGGGACGATTTACATTGACACTAACCTTGATGGTATCGAGTTTGTCCTTGAGATCCCGAAAAAGCTTGTCCTGGTACTGTAGAAGGCCACTCCGGACCTGACTGATGTTCGCCTTTCCGAAATTCGCCCTGATTTTATCTATGAGCCTTCTCACCTCTACCATTTGCCTTTCTACGGGTTTGTTCGGTCCCCATTTGCTCTCTTCCTCCGGTAACATCTTAAATCTAATGCTCCCGAGTATCTCGTCAAGCTTGTTGAAGTCGAGTTTTCTTCGGGCAGGGCCAAGGGAGGGCAGTTGAGCCGCAATAGGTCTTAATTCCCGAATCAAGGGGAGTTTTTGGTTTTGGTTCTCCGGCAAAAAGGAGTATATCGATTCCACCTCTGACACCGTCGGCTGTTTTTTCAAAACAGCACTTTTCCTCATCACTTCCCCGGGGCTGTCCGCAAGAACGGCCGCAAACAGCGCGGAACGCTTGGAATTATTGATCAATTTCATTTCCCAGTCCACTGATTCGGTTCCCTCGGGTTGGAGCTGAAGAAGATTGAGATTAAACTTTACATCTTTTACAACGGTGGCCGAGAGGATTACCAGCAATAGGCTAATCGCCAGGATAGCAGTGCACCTGCCTGAAGTTAGTTCCATTAATACCCGTCCGGGTTCTCTTTTAGCCCCTACAAACCCTTCGTGTTTTTTTCGGTCAAACACGAGGATCAGGGAGGGAAGTACCCCCAGCGTGGTAATCGTTGTCATTATCATGCCCATGGCACTTATCAGCCCCAGTTCCTGAAGCCCCCTGAAGTTGGTCAATGCCAGCGGTAAAAAAGAAGCAGCAGCAGTCAGGCCTGCAACCAAAACAGCAGGGCCAACCTGGCTCATCGTTAAAATCACGGTATCCCTGGTGGAAGTCTCTTTACCACCCCTCAAAGCCTCCTCGTAACGAGCAAGCCAATGGATACCGTAATCGATACCGAGCCCCAGAAGCAGAGGAGCAAATATCATCGAGAGTATGTTCAGGTGACCGATAAAAAGCGTGGTCAGCCCAAAGGTCCAGGAAAGGGCAATAAGAAGTTCGGTAATTTCCAGCAGCGGTTTTCTTACGCTTCTCCAGAAGACAATGAGCAACAGGGTCAATCCAACGAGTGAAATGGCGGAGGCAATACTCATGTCTCTGAGCCCCACAGACATCTGATCGGTATTTAAAGCCTCCTGCCCCGTCACTCCAACCCGGATATCGGGGTACCGCGCCTCCGTTTTCCTGATGATTTCTCTCAGTTTCTCCAGCGATTTTTCCTTATTGGTAAAACCTTTGCCAATTTTCTCCGGAGTAACAAAGGCGAGCAGAAACTTTTTTTTGCTGGTCCAGAAGTACGAATCGAGTTCACCACCCCAATCGCTGCTTCCAAAAAAAGAACTCCAGGGCGATATAAATGCTCGCTCTCCTTCCATCCACCTGTTCATCCCTTCGAGGATATTTATCAGATAAGTCAGATCCAGTGGTTTTGTCGCATTGCTCCCGGAACTATCTTTAAGAAAGTCCGTGAAAAAATGTCCCAGCATCTTGGCAGTCATTTCGCGATTTATGAGAAACAGGAGATTTTCGAGGTCGGGAGATTTACCCAGGTCTCGCAATATGTCCATGTGGTCGGATAAATTGTGCCGCAGTGCCTCCAGTTCGCTTTTATCCAGATAGAGAAGAGACCATTTTCTCATGTGTTTCCAATCGACTTTATAAAATATCTTTCTGAAGTACTCCTTGTGTTTTTCGAGTTCTTCTACAAGTCGACTAAGGAATAATACCGCCCTATCCGGGCTCGGCGCTTCTATTACCACCGTGAAAGGATTCAGGTCTCTAAATTGGTCAAGTTGATCCGATAGTTTTATCAACCTGTTTCTGGGAGAAATTAAATCAAGCTGGCTGGTTTCAAAATCTAGTGCCGTTACCGTGTAAAAAATCGCCGTGACGGATATCAGAACCGCAACGATGATGGTGAGCCGTGGACGCCAGGTAGTAAAAATCAGAAATTTATGCAGATATCGTTGCAAAGGCTTCATAATCTAATTGAAATGACCAGACCTAATTATAATCGGAAACTTCATCCAGCACCATACTCTGGTTACGGTACTCTAGTAACTTTAGAATCAAAAGTGTTCCACCGAATTGATACACCCGGAAACCTATTTCTTAATACTCTGCCGGTACTCTGCAACGGCAAAACTCAGGCGAGCCAGACTCTTATTAAAATCATACAGGGACGACAGGTATTCACCTCTGTTCTCACTATATTTCTCTATGGCCATAATGATGTCATTTACCGTACCGAGTCCCATGTCGAAGTTCGATATAGCTGTAACAATCCATTTTCTGGCTGCTTTGGAGGCTTTTCCGTAAGTTCGAACTCCGTCATATGCTTCAAGAACATCCTGGTAATATTTCATAACCTGAAGTGCTATATCGCGTTTGGCAGCTAAAAGGGTATTTGTGAGGCTTTCGTATTCCGCCCTCTCCTTGCTGACTTCGGCGGTTCCGATTCCCCAGTCAAGGTGCCAGTTGCCGCCAAGAACCACCCCTATGCTCGAGCTGTGGTATTTGTCATCAATGTATGGATCATCCCATTCTTCTCGACCTGGAGCATCGGCAAAATTACCCTTTACAAGCAGAAAAAAGGAGGGATACAAATCTGCCTTCTTCGCGTTGATCATATATTTCTTTGCAAGAAGACTCTTTTTCAACTGCGAAAATTCGGGACGGTTCGCCAGGGCTTCCTGTATGTACCTCTGCTGGTCTTTTAGAGAAGGCAGCTTCGCGGGCAATTCTGTTACATCGAGGCGAAAATCTTTATCCGGCGGATAACCGATCAATTTCTTGAGCGCTTCGTAAGTGACCCGGCTTCCCCTTAGGGCCTTTGATTTAAAATGTTTCGTACCCGCCCTGTACGCTTCAATCCTGTAAAGATCAGTGGTAGTAACGTTGGTCGCCCCCAGTTTCAGCAGTCTTCTTACCTTACCTTCTATGTCCGAAAAGAAATCGTCACTTTCGTCCGCCGCGTTGCTCCCCATGTTAGCAAGCACCAGAGCATAGTAGAGCTCCTTTACCTTCAGGATGATCTCTCCCTTTTTCTTGTCAATCTCCGATCTTGCGGCCTCAAGTCCCTCAAGAGCAGCTTTGTACCTGTTTGAGATTTTCCCGAAAGTAAAGATAGGCTGGGTAATCGTCAATTCCAGTCTCCCGAAAATGTTAACCCCGTGGATCTCATCATTTGGTGTGTCTTCAACTATTTCTCCTATATATTTCCCATCCGATGTGACTTTGGTGGGATCAACCTCCACATGAGGTTTTTCGGCATCATTTACCGGTCCAACCACGGCATCGAGATCAAGTTGAGGGAAATATCCTCCCTTGGCTTGTTTGACTTTTGATTCGGCAGCCTTGATACCGGCTTTCACCGCCGCAAGCTCAGGGCTGTTTTGAAGAGCAAGTTCGATAAGCTGATCTAAGCTCAAAACTTCCTGCTTCTTAGCCTCCTTCTTTCCACTCGCCGCCAAGGCCGGGAAACTTAAGAAGATAGTAAGTAAAATAACTGAGAGGAACCAAAATCCTTTGATTAAAAGTTCTCTAGAAATCCTCACTTTTTCCATACCATCCCCTATCAGTAGCAAAGCTTTTTGGATTGGTTCACCTTGACCAATAGCAAGTTCTTATTCAAAGGGAATTCTTAGAACCTCTTATTATGTCCACTCCACAGGGAAATACCTTAAATATTCCTGCCGTAATAAAGTAAAGATCCCGAAGCATGAGAAGGATACCAGGGGCTCAAAGGCACACCCTGGAGTTACCGTAAATGCGCGCGCTTTGGGCCGACTCATACTGGTAAAATGCCGCTCTGCCCGGAGTAAATCTGCCGTCATTCTAAGCTTTCCATATTACTTGTGACATGGCTTGCAGTGCAAATTATTCGCTTCCCAGACATCTTTTTTGAGCTTGCAATAAATCGCGTCCGGCAACCACCTATTTCCGGATTTCCCTGGTGATCTGAAATCCCACCTTTTTTTGTCTCAGTGTATTCTGTAATTTTTCCTTTCTTTTCCCTATACCTTGGTTGGTTTAACGGGAACATAAAACGATATTTGAGTTTTTCCCAAGAGGCCTTTGATGAGTTGTACCGTACTTCTCCGGCATAATAATTCTATGCATTTTTTGGCCCGGAGCACCCATGAAGCTGCGCTGCTAAATACTAAACTTCCACGAACAGTACCATTCTTCCGGGTGCTCGTCAGGGGGACATCCAATGCACTCCGTTTTAATTCTGGGGTCTATACTCGTAGCAAACGTGGTATATTCCACTAATCCCGCAGATTTACACGGGTAATCCTCAAGTCCCTTTCGTTTTCTGGCCGACTGAACCCTGCATTCGTTCATCCTGAATATAAGCGTATTTTCATCGGGCTCTTCGAACGACTGAACGTTAATTCTTGCATATAGCCGAAAGGAAAGAGCTTGTTTGAGCGCCTCCAAACCGCCTCCTTCTGCGGGGAGTCCAAGAAATTCTTTTATTCTGAGGGCCTCGAAAGGAGAGAACCTTGTCCAACAAGTGTCGTTACACCTCTTAGCGGTGAACATTCCTTCCTCTTTTTCCACTGCCTGAAACCATATTCCATCATTGGCAAGCCAGTTAACACCGATGGCGTTAATCAAGTTAACCAATTCTTCCCTGGATTTGTTTTTCAGGGCAAGAGGAATACCGCTGTCGTCAATTTCGAAACCCAGTATTTTTGAAAGCCTTTTCATCTGAATCATGAAATCAAGGCTCCATACTTTGTTTTCAATCTCCAGCGCCTTTTGGAGCCCCAGCTGATGTTCAGTTTCCTTGAACCAAAATCCGTAGTGAACCAGTATTCGTCTTAAACCATCGATCACAAAACTGACAAGTTCATCATGAGACAAATCATCAACACTGCCGGCATGAATTCGATTCCCACTCATATTCTGCTCCTTTTTTCCTGGTAACGGTTCTGTTCAGAAACAATGCTATTTTATTTACACACTTGCTTGCGAATATACAAGTCAAAACCCAAAAAATTGCGCATTTGTAATGATCTTCACCGTGCATCAATCCAGGTGTTTGATAGAAGCCCTGATTGGTTACTTTGAGGAATCACTGAAAAAATCCACCCCGAGCAGTGATGGTTCAAATTCTATCTCAACATCAGCATAGTCGGACACCTCATTGCTTACCAGCGCATTGCTGGTTTAACAGTGTCATCGACGCCTTCAAAACCTCGTCGGGTTTGATTTCTTTAATGCATCGAGCACCTATCGGGCAAGGAGGTGTTTCTCCGAATTTTGTGCACGGACTACATTGTAAACCCTTGTTGATTACAGTGTGTTTTTTCCCTTTTGGCGCCCACTTGGCGGCTATTCCCGGGCCGAACAGGGATACAGTGGGTGTGTTACAAACAACTCCCAGATGAAGAATTCCTGAATCAGTGCTGATCAACAGGCGACTTTCCTGCAACAATGCAGCAGTTTCGATGAGCGAAAGGAAGCCGCAAAGGTTCAAGAGGTCACCCTCAGCTTCACGCGTTATTCTTTCACATATTTTTTGTTCCGATCGTGCTCCAAGGAGAACGGGTTGAAACCCCTGGAGACATAAGCTGTCCGCCACTTTAGCCCAGCTGGAAGATGGCCACTGTCGCTCTTCTATGCTAGCGCCGGGAAACAAGCACACAAGATTGTTTCTCCCTTTCACAAGGGACACGATTTTAACCTTATCTTCGGGGAGCGGATAAATGTAAGGAAAATTCCATTCGAAGTGGGCAGGCCACTTATCTATAACAGATTTAAAGAGCCTGAAAAAACTTTCCACTTCGTAATCCTGATGGGAGTAGCGTATGGCTACCTCATAAACAGAACCTCTCCCCATTGTGTCGAAGCCGACTTTGCACCTGGATCTGATTGCCGAAACCAGCACGGTACTCAACATGTGCGATTGCTCGGTATCAACTACAAAATCGTACTCATTTCTCAAAAGGTACGCCAGGTGTTCAATCTTCCGATAATCCAGGATTTCGGAAACAAACCGGGAATTCTTAAAGATACCGTAATTCCTTTTTTCGCAGAGCAGATCAATTCTGGCGTGCGGGACGATGCCATGAAGAATTTTTAGTGAAGGCAGAAGCAGCGCCGCATCCCCGATACCTCCGGGGCGTACTATTAAGATCTTTTCTATTAAATTCCCTGGAAATTTCTCCCGGGATGTTTTAACCGGCCTTCTTTTTGCGGCCACAGCAATTTTGAGGAGCGAGGGACCTATAAGGTAATCGATTTTTTTCAGATATATGATTGACCGATTCACATTACCGCATTTTTGCAAATGTTTCTCACTTCACGAGTAAAAGAACTCAAATCATCGAGAGCTGCACCTGTTATTAGCGAATACACTTGGCTGTAGTCAATATCCCAGTACTGGTGCACGAGCAAGTTACGGAATCTGGCCATCTTTACAAGATTTTGAGACAGGTCTTGAGTTATAAGTCCTTTCTCACCCAATAACCTGAAACAGCCTGCATAATCTTCTGGAACGCTTTTAAAAATTTTTGAAACCAGGTGCAAACAGATGTCAATTGCCGCCTCTGTAGCCACTATTAATCTGAAACTGGCTATGTCTTGCATATCCCGATTGTCCAAAAATTCGCTCAAAGGAACGTTTTTGAATTCGGATAACCTAGTTATCGATGTTTCTATGTCATTTATTTTTTTGTTTACCTTATCTAAGTTTAGGGGTCTTTTCATATTATGTTTCCAGTATGTAACGGTGCCTTAACGGAGCTATATCGAAGTAAGCACGTGCTGTACTTATGATGTAATCATCGGTTATTTCGGTGTTCGAGCAGCATAGGACTTCTCCGCGAATTACGTGAAACCTAAACGATAACGGAGCGTCATTGATTATTTTTACATCCAC
>JALXAI010000461.1 GCA_026992215.1 Desulfobacterales bacterium
GGTTTTCCTCGTTGCGGACGAGGAATTCTTCCAAAAGATAAGCGGTACCAGGTTTGCCGTGGGGCTCGCCATTCCGGGTAGAAGATCCATCGCGATTAACATCGTGCCGATGCTTTCAAGGACGTACCTGATCAAGGAAGTTTTCAGACACGAACTCTGCCACCTGGTTCTTCATGACCACATAAAAGAAAAACTACTCCCCAGATGGCTCGATGAAGGTACGGCCCAATGGGCCAGCGGGAATCTCGGGGAACTACTGATCTACGAAGGTCAATTCAGGTCGGTGAAACTTAGCACGTCAAGGGTGATTATACCCCTGGATTACCTGGATGTTGGCTTTCCATCCGATCCCGGGTCGCTTTTCCTCGCGTACGAGGAAAGCCTTAGCTTCGTAAATTACGTTGTTAAAAAATTCGGGAAAAAGAAGTTTGTTTTAATTTTGCACCAGCTTGAATGCGGGAAAACCGTGAAAGAGGCTTTCCCGATAATATTGTCCAGGTCCCTGTGGGAGGTTGAAAAAGAATGGGTAAGAAGCATAAGAAATGAAAACAGGTGGTTGATATGGATAAGTCGCTACCTGTATCAGCTTCTGTTTGTACTGGGAGCCATTCTGGCCGCGATAGCCTTTGTTAAGGTGAAACTAAGGAAGAGAAAAATGGACTACGAGCAACTCGGGGATGATGATTTCGAGGAGGTCTGATTCCGGAAAGGGTCATCCTGTGAGAATGTGGGATAATTTGCGCCAGTATTCTTGTTTGGTTAACAAACCCGGGAAAATCATGATAACAAAAGCTCTGAGAGAAAAATCACCGAAGGTTTTGTTTTTCACTTCGATTGCGTCTTTACTGCACTGAAATTGGGCGATGATGGTCAAATCAAGTATCGATGTGCCTGTTTTGTGGGAGAAGGCAGCTTCCAGGATCGTGTCAAACCGCTACAGGAAAATACTTGTTCTTGGAGGCACTGATAGGGGAAAAAGCACCTTTTGCGGGTATCTCTCGAATATGATCCTGGAGTCGGGCCGCGAAGTGGCTTATGTGGATGCTGACGTGGGGCAAAAAGATATAGGGCCTCCGGCAACCATAACCCTGGGTTACCCTGGTTTGTTAAGCGGCCTTGATGAGATTTCTCCTTTTGCCCTTTATTTTGTCGGTTCCGTTTCCCCGGAAGGCCATTTGCTACCCATGGTGGTCGGTACGAAGCGAATGGTGGATGCATCAAGGGTACCGTTTATCGTGATAAACACCACAGGGCTGATCCATCAAACGGGCAGAGTTCTTAAAGGCTACAAGATCGAGCTGATCAGGCCCGACGTTATTGTTGCCATTGAGCGATCCAACGAACTTAAGTCCATCATTAGACAGTACCGTAACCACAGGATTATCAGGATAGAACCCTCTGCCAGGGCAGCTCCTAAAGATATCGATGATAGAAGGAAAAGAAGGGAAAAAGCGTTCGCGAGGTATTTTGAGAAGGCCGCAGAGGTGGTGCTTGAAACTGATCGGCTGATATTCCAGAGATCCCTCCTGTTTTCGGGAAAAAGGATAGACGAAGGTGGGGGCATCTACAGGGAAATTACCTCGGAGGGTGTCATCACTGTTTGTGAAAAATCGTTAATGGAACACGATCATCGCAGGAACCTGGTGGCAGGTTTTGAAAAGAACCTTCTGTGCGGACTGGGAAACTGGAAAAATTACTGCATAGGACTTGGAATTATTATTAAAATTGAGTTCGACAGTGGCCGGATTCGCATGATTACGCCGGTTGAAAAAGAAAAGATAAAAATTATCCAGCCCGGTGACCTCTACATTGAACCGTCCGGGAAAGAAATTGGCAGAAAAAGCCCCGGCAACTTGTAATTCAAGAGATCATCATGTGAATATTTTTTACATTTGTGGCCCCTTTTACGGGTTATAATTTTTTTGAATCGCAAATGAATTTTCAAAATAAAAGCGGGACGCCATGGATAATGACCTCTATCCTGATAAACACACCATCCCGGTTAGTGCTTACGCACTGGGAGAGCGGATTGAGCTTAAAGATGTAAAAATCGGGAAGAAAATACTGGGTTTTCCCTTGATGATCATGGTTGAAGCCGGCAAGTATGCCATGGTGTTCAGGTATGGAGCCGTGGTGCTTTTTAACATGGAATCGGAAGAGGAAGAGGACTTCATCGCGAGAATCACGCCGGCGATAAGTGATCCTTTTTCGGATCCCAAAATTGAAGAAGCCGAGGTAATTTTCGACAGGAATTCGGAAGAAAGTGCTGCCAATGGAATCATCAGGTTACAGGATTCCAGCATTGAAAGACTTCGGGTGGTTGCCGACGTGCTGGCCAAAAGTGTGGTTCTGTCTCATTATGAGTCCAGTATTGCCGCAGCATTTGACAGTGTGGAACCGTTTGCACGGAATCTGCGAAAAAGCGGGAGAAGATTCTATTCAAGCAAAAAACTCCTGGAGCAAATAGGTAACGCGTTGCTTATACAGCATAAAATGGTGGGACGCGTGGAAGTTGGTGAAAATCCTGATATTCTCTGGGAACGTCCAGATCTTGAGAGGCTGTATGCGAGGCTCATTGATGAGTACGAGGTTCTTGACAGAGATCGGGCTCTTGAACGAAAACTTGACCTTATTTCCAGGACTGCAGAAACGCTGCTCAATCTGCTTCAGGGCACAAGAAGCCTTCGGCTGGAGCTGTACATCGTTATTTTGATAATTTTGGAACTCCTTATCTCAATTTATCAGATATTCTTGTGGGGGAAATAAAGAATGCTTCTTCACTAGTTACGATTTCGAAACCTTGAGAAGTAGTCGTCTATTTCTGATCTGAGTTTTATCCCGGCATTTTCGAAACACTCCAGCAGCTTTACATAAGATCCTTCCCCGCCAAGAAAATCCCAAAACTCTTCTGCAACTTTCAGTTCGTTTTTTATGTCAAGCATACCTTTTATTGTCCAACGTTCATATGGCTTGGGTTCATATGGGTTATAAGGTATGGCGAGATAAGATTTTACTTGCGCCCCTGGATTTCTGCCGAGATAAATCCCAATCCACTCAAGGAGGGTCCTTTTAAAATCTTTGAAGTTGCTAATATTGGGTTTAGCGGTCTTTATGTCAAAAAGATGAACCTCGCCGCTATAATCTTCCAGATAAATATCGATTCTGACAGGTTTTACATTCCTGAACGATCCAGACCTGCATACTTTTCTTATACGTTCTATTTCGTTGGGCTTATTGGGATTCTTAAGACCGGTGGATAGCTCGTCAATGATGCTCTGGATTTCGAGTTGAGCACCTTCTGAGATCTTGTCTCCTATGATATATTGCCTCTCTGCGACGCGAAAATTCTTCGAAGCCAGTGTAATCCCGACAGGTTCAAAAATTGATGTCCCAAACGTAGTGTTGAGAGAGTGAATGAACGAGAATAAAGCCATTCTGTCTTTGCCCAGGAGTCGATGATGAAAGGGCATATGTTTGGTTTCAGGATTGTAAGACTTGAATTTGTTCCTGAGGGAATTCTCGATAACTTCTTCTATTTTTTTCTGTTCTATCCTGCTGAAACCCACTCTTATTTCTTTTTCAGGTGAAAAATTATCTCAGAATATGCTGACCTATCTTTCTCGACACGGTTCAGAACAGGCCTCTTGAACCTGTTAACGATTTTCATTCCAGACCGGTCGGCAATCGAAGGATATATATTATATTTGTCATTTGCTACCAGGAAAATATCATAATTTTCCTGCAAAAATTTCTTACAATTATTGAGAACATCTGATATGCCTATAACATAACTTTCTCTCGCCTCTTTACCCGTACCTCGAAAAAGTGGACCTATCTCCAGTTCATCTTGCCGTTCAAATCCAAACAGCTCATAGGCATAGGCATGTTGTTCATGGTAATTTATTAGTCCAACGTAAGGAGGACTGGAGAAAATCCCGCGGATTTTCTTATGCCTGAGGATTTCTGCAAATCTGGGATTTCTTTTATCTATTTCCTTAAAAATGTCTATTGTTCTGCTATCTCCTGTGAGACACACCTGGAAGGTATCTGTTCTAAGTTTGTTGAACTCGGATAATCTTTTGAGCGTGTCTTTGGAATATCTTTTCCACCAATTGCTGATAGAGAAGATGGGCTTGCAAATTTTCCCGTGTTTCTTACAATAATACGTGGCTGTCACCGGTTTTTTAAGAGTCGCTAAGTCTGCGTGTGTGGTCGCTCTGCAGGACCTAACCGTTCTGCTTAAAATAATTGCGATCACTTTTTTTGTCGATACGCACTTAATCTTTTTGAGTTCATCAAATAAAAAATCTATTTCACTTCTTACGGGAGCCAGAAACCACTTGTCCAGGAATGTGTCGTCCTTATCTTGCTCCACCTTGATTTGATATTTGTCTACAAGCTCATAATAGGTTTTCAGGAACTTCTTTTCTTTTTCTGCAGCATATTCTTTCTCGTTGATAGTCCCGTTCCTCACCATCCTCCTGTATTGTGGTGAAGGAAAATATTTCGCATTGAAGAGAGAAAGTTCATAAAGCAAATGTTCCTCGAAGGTTACGTTTCTCTTCCCTCTCTGAAACTGGGTAAGTTTCTGAGTGAGTTCTTGGATCGTGCTGGAAAGTTTTGGGAAGTCGTGTTTTGCAACTTTAACGTTACTAATCATACTGTTGAAGGATGAAACATCGATTCCTATTGCGTGCATTCCCAGTTCGTTGGCTTGAACAAGTGTTGTTCCGCTTCCGCAAAAAGGATCCAAAACTATGTCTCCCTGCTGAAAATAAACTTCAGTTTTGAACGAGTCGGTGTGAGAATCGAGGAAATATTCTACAAGTTGAGGGATAAATTTGCCTTTGTAAGGATGCAGCCTGTGTACGTGTTTGGTTCTTTCAGATTCTTTGTACTCGGCGAATGAGAGAGCCCAATTAAGATCGCTACCCAGAATTTCCTTCCACTTTTTTTCATGGGTTTGAGAATCATAGTAAGACCTCAGCTCATTAAGACACACCAGGGTTTTCCCGTCCGATTTGTATCTTTTAATTCTTCCGTATTGTACAAGATAAGATATGTTGGATGGAGTAACCGGTCTGTCTAAATAAGAGGATGCCCACTTACTGGCCTCTATGATGTTTACCAGCGAATCTCTACCAGATTTACAAAAATCCTCTTGTTTCATTTACAAAATGTCCGCAGAATTTGCAATTAGACCGGTTTTCGGAGGAGTTTTACCCGTCGATTTATATCTGGCTGACCCTTTTTTGTCAAGAAGACATCCGTAGCCGTGGCAACGCTGTCTCTGATAACATCATAGTAAGTCGTATCGTCAATACTCTCTGTTTGAATTAGTATTTTGGGCCTCCTTCAACCAGTGCTCGATTTCTTCCCTTAGAATTCTGTAGAAATTGTCAGAATTCCCGAATGCTTTTCTCCCAAAGTAGTAGTTTATTTCAAGAAAAAGGGGCTTCCCACGGGCGATTAGAATATCTATCGCGGCAAGGTTTATCCCGGTTTTACCGAGAAATGGTTCCAGGTAAGAGCCGACCACACGCTTCGTTTCGGGACTTACATCGAAACTTATCTCGGCTCCGCGGGAAACGTTGGTTTTCCATTGATCAGGGTCCTTCTGAACGCGCCAGAAGAAGAATCTCCGCCTGTTTACTACAACCACCCTCAGGTCTTTTCCTTTGGTGTCCACAAACTCCTGAAGTACCAATCCCGGGTATTTTACGTGTTCTTCGGTTCTTTTCAGGATTTCAATGGTGCGAATAAGAATCGTTTCGTTCGGGATCAGGAACACCATGTTTCCCTCGCCTCCCTGGTTTGCTTTCAGCACAAACGGGTATCTGAAGGGCAGGGGGCGCTTTTTCTCGATGTGTTCCTTTTCAAACTGCCAGGCGCGTCCGTATATTCTTGTTCGAGGATGTGGCATGTTGAAACGTTTCCACAGTATTGCATCACCTACTTTTCCTTCTCCCGGGAACCTGTGATCATAGTTGGGAAAGACGTTTTTGCAGTGGTACCTGCAAAAAAGATAAATTTCGGGGATGATGCCCAGGGGGAGAATAATGGCGTTTGCTTGTTTTATCAGCTTCTTTTGTTTTTCGGTAAATCTCTGGGCATGGATGAACGAATGGATGCCTACTTCTATGCAAGGATGAAACGAAAGAATCAAAATCTATTTCTTCCCCTGTTTGATTCTCAAGTTTTTCATTTTAACCCTGAGGTATGCTTCCTGTGCGTCCTGGTCATCGGGGTTGAGTTGCAATAGCTTGGATAGAGTCCTCAGGGCTTCCGTGTAATAGCCGTGTTTTTCATAAAGAGCTGCTGCTTCTTTCAAATATTTCGTGTTGTTCGGGGCGATCTTGATGAGTTTCTCGTAGTATTTCAGCGCATTTTTTATTCTGTTTGTTTTTAAAGATGCATAGATGACATACTGGTAATATTTCCGATTCCTGGGATCAGATTTTATGGCATCCTTGAAATCTTTTTCTATCCTCGCATAATTCTTTGTTTTGACGTAAGCAGTAAACAGCTGATCGTACAATTCCGATTTGTCGTTTTGTTGTGTGATCAGCTCCTTGAGAAGGGGGATGCTTTCCTTGTACTTTCCTTCCTGGGCCAACACCTGAACCAGGTATGTTTTCGTGTCAATGTCATCGGGCTTCAACGCAAGTGCCTTTGAGAAGGCCTGCTCCGCGTTTTCCCATTTCTTCTGTTCATAGTAAAGTATTCCCAGGTTGTACCAGGCCAGCCTGTTTTTCGGATCAAGGGAAACGACCTTCTGGTATTCGTTGATGAGTTCCGATTTGTTTCCGGACTTTTCCAGTAATTTCAACAACTGCAGGTGAAGATTCAGGTTGTTGGGATCTTTGTCTATCAGTTTTCGCAGCTGGTTGATGGCTTCCTGTTGTTCGCCCTCCTGCTGCAGGAGTTGAGTCAAAAGAAGCTGACTTTCGCTATCGTTGGGTTTCTTTTTCAGGTAGCGCTGAAGGTACTTCCTGGCAGGACCGTAAGCGCCCAGTTCCTTGTAGGCGATGCTGAGATTGTAATATATATCCACCTGGTTCGCACCAAAGCTGATGGCCTTTTCCAGGTGCACCGTGGCCTGTTTCCATTTATGCAAATTCGCTTCGAGGCTTCCCAGGTAAGCGTAAAAAGGGCCTTTCAACGACGTTGGTATTCGATATGAGTTTTTGTTTAGGAATCTTACTATCTGGTGCGTTTTTTTATGTTTTTGGAGGTAGTTAAACAGGTCGCTCAGATTTTTTAGTTCCGGTTTTTTCCTTATAATTACCAGGTATGTATTCAATGCCTTGTTCACCTGGTTACTTTTTACGTACGCGGTCAGGAGCTTTTTCTCAATCTCAAGAGAGTCACTGGTGGCGGCGATTTGCTCGTAAATCTTTGCCGCTTCTTCCCAGTCTCCCTTGTCGCCGTACAATTTCGCGAGTTTAAGATCGACCAGGATACTTTTACCGGCGGATTTAGCCGCCTGTTCAAGGTAGAATATTTTTGAATCTACATTGTCAGTTTCTGCGGCAAGTTTTAACCAGTCCCGATAACCCAGCTCACCGACTATCGTGATTTCTCCTATGGGATTTCCCCACGCGAGAAAAGTGATCTTAATCTTGTGGGGTTCTTTAAAGAAGTTAAGAGGCCAGAAATCAATGAGTCGAATTCTTTTTTTGGTCGCGGTTTCAGCGGGAAACCCGTCTGAGATCAGCTTTATGCCCCAGGGTATCAACCCGTCAGTTATAACCTTGTCTATTCGGATCCTGTCGCCGGGGTGTACATGTATCTCGCTCCTGTTTTCAACGTATTCACGTTTGCCGTTTACAAGCACCTCTACCTGTACGAGATGGCCGGGAAATATGTTGACAGATGAGGTCTTGTTACCGCGACCCGGAGGAAACGGGAAAAAAAAGCTGAAAATAAGAACGATACCCACGATGGCAAAGAGCCAGGCGAAAACGCGTTTTACAATAGAACGTTTCCCTGTCCCGGTCTTCAAAGATCCTGATTCTCCGCTTCGAAATCTTTCAACCGTCAGCTTTTTTTTCATATTTGAGCCCCACTTCTTGATAAAGTTCCTTCACCTCGTTTTCGGAAAGATGCCTGCTTTCTCCTGCCCGCAGACCGGTCAACTGGAGCGGACCGTATGCGATTCTCTTTATCTTGATTACGGGATGGCCGATTGCCTGCCCCATTCGCTTAATCTGCCTGTTCCATCCCTGGTGAAGACTTAGCAATATCCAGCAATTGCGTTGTGTATAGCGGATAAGTTTTACTTTGTCCGCCCTGGCGACTCCTTCTTTGAGTTTTACCCCTTTTTTCAGCAGTTGCAACCTGTCTTGTGACGGCTTCCCGGATAGTTTGACTTCGTACACTTTTTCTACACCAAACTTCGGATGCTGTAACCTGTAGGATAATTCCCCGTCGTTCGTACAAACAAGCAATCCTTCGGCATCGTAATCAAGCCTGCCCACCGGGTAAAGCCTCACCGGCCATTTTTTCAGTAGATCCCCAACGCATTGTCTGCCTCGAGGATCATTCATTGTTGTAACACAGAATTTCGGTTTATAAAGAACAACGTAAAACGGCCTTTCGAAGAGAAGCTCTTTGCCGTCAACTTTTATAACGTCCACACCAGGAGTTGCTTTGCTGCCAAGAGTTCGTACAACCATATCATTTACGGTGACGCGTCCGGCAAGAATTAGCTTTTCAGCTTCTCTTCGTGATGCCTTGCCGCTTCTGGCAATTAATTTTTGTAAGCGCACAGGCGTGCCGCACATAAATTCAACCGGTAGTTCGGCTTACGTGAAAATGCCGATATTTACTGGTGGCATTTCACGATGTTTATGATCATGGTGTTCTCGATTGCTTCACTCTGACAATGTCAGGGCTTCTCTCACCAGTTCCATGGTTTTCTGTGCTTCGGCTCGAGCTTTTCTGGACCCTTCTTCTATTATTTTTTTAACCTCATCGGGATTTTTTTCATAGTACTCTCGTTTCTCGCGTACAGGTTTCAAAGCTTCGATCAGCTTCTCTGCCATCTCCCTTTTGCATTCGACGCAGCCAATTTCGGCTTTCTTACAGCTGTCGGCGATATACTCGATTCTCTCAGGACTGTTGTACAGCCTGTGGTACGCGTGGACCGGGCACGTTTCCGGAGTGCCGGGATCCGACCTCCTTGCCCTTTTCGGATCGGTGAACATCCCGCTGACTTTTTTCATCGTTTCTTCGTTACTTTCGGACAAATATATGCAATTGTCATAACTTTTGCTCATTTTCCTGTTATCGAGGCCGGGTAACAGCGGGGTGTCGGTAAGCAGGGGTTGAGGGATAGGGAAAATGCTCTGCTTGTAAAGATGATTAAATCTTCTTGCGATTTCGCGGGTCAATTCCACGTGGGGTAGTTGGTCTTTGCCTACGGGAACTCCGTGAGCCCGGTAAATTATGATGTCCGCGGCCTGAAGAACGGGATACCCGAGGAAACCGTATGTTGCAAGGTCTTTCTGGTGAAGTTCGCTTTGAATCTCCTTGTACGTGGGGTTTCTTTCAAGCCATGGCAAGGGAGTTATCATGCCGAGCAGAAGGTAGAGCTCTGCGTGTTCTTTTATCCGCGACTGAACAAAGATGGTGCACTTCTCGGGATCAAGCCCCACGCTCAACCAGTCGATTATCAGCTGGTAAGTATTCTCCTTGATAAATTCCGGATTGGCATAATCCGTGGTAAATGCGTGCCAGTCAGCCACGAAAAAGAAACATTCGTACTGGTCCTGAAGCTGCAGCCAGTTTACGAGAGCCCCATGGAAATTTCCCAGATGCAAACGACCCGTTGGTCTCATTCCGCTGAGAATCCTTCTTCTTTCCACCATTCGTATCTCCTTATCTCGCTGAAATTGTAAATTTTGTTCCTATCAAAATGCAATTGAAATTCCAAGGAGTTTCTTGAAAGGCGCTCGAAGTTGAAGCGTGAGGAAGATACCTCAAAACAAAGAAGCACCTGATTGTGCGTTATTGTGGTAAGGTGAACCCCATTGTCAAAACAAAGAAGAATGGAACTTAAGGTGTTTTTCTCAATTTCATAATCATGCCACAAACCTGGAGAAACCCGCTACTGTTTGTAGGAAAAATTTGCTACCGTACCCTTTTTCAGAAAAATCCTCATGCTCCAGGTTAGCTCTTATACTTGGTGTTGCGCGGAGCCGGATTTCTGAGGTAACAACATTTTTTCTCCACGCTCGCGCCGTTGGTTCTAGATGCGCCACTTCTCTTTTCGCGAGCGTAGCTGGCTTTTTTATGGATGATTCATAGCAATGAATTAATTTATGAAATCTCTGGATTTCAAGGAACTGATACACCGTACAACGATCATGCTGCCTCCAATATGATCGGCTCTCCCCGGTAGACTTCCGCCGGGGTTTTCCCATTAAAACTCTGGTGAGGGCGTTCGTCGTTGTAAAAGGGAAAATAGTCTCTGAACCGGGATTCTTTTTCTTCTTAGCTGCAAAACAAAATTGACAGAATCCCTTCGAGTACCTTGTGCCGAGCCGGCCGCGTTGCGGCGCTGGCGATAGCCTGGTAAAAATAAGATTAGCCAGGCTGCGGGCATTAAAATTGACAGAATTCCTTTCCTCAGCCCTTCCTTGTTACATTAACATCCTAAAAAGGAAGACATCCATCACATTTGCCAGACTCTAAATCAACAACAAAATCTATTTCTTCTTCCCCTAACATGTCTATTTTCCCAAAAAGCGTTTTTTTGTCTATTTTTATAATTTTCAATCCTTCCATGGCAATTCTGCCAGTTTGCCAGACAATTTCATCTGAGTTATAAGCACATATCTCCCAAGGATTTGCATATAGTATGAGATCCAAATCATCTGCAAAACAAACCTCTTTAATTGCCTGCAATTTTACCTCTTCCCATTGCGTAGGCTTTTTTGCATTTACAATATAACCGCGTCCTCGTGATACCACACTGAATTTATTTGGATCTGGGAATGTATATAATCCATTTTTTGCATGGTATAATAATTTCCCAAAGGCAAAGATACCCGTCCAAGATTCGTGGCCAAATGGAATGACCTTTACAATTAGTCCATCTGAGCCACCATCTTTAATACCGCCAGGATAATAATATACTGGTTTATCATCCATCGATATTTCTTGAATCAATTCAACATCGTACTCTTTGTGAAATTTCATTAAATAATCAATATTTTTCATCTTAGTTACTGTCCGGTCTAAAAAAACGGTGGTAAATCACTTCTGTTTTGCCAGATTGAGAGGGTCTAGTAAATATCTCGTATGTGCCAGTTTTCCCATTCAATTCACCTCTTAATCTGTATTGAACAGAATCATTGCTAAGCCGTGTTTTATTGGTACGCCACAAATCTTTCGTGACAGTCCTTTCACCTTGCTTAAATATAACATCATCAAAAGAACCTGGAAAATTATGCATAGGTCCTGGTTCTTCCGCTCTTCTTATAAGCTCTCTTGCACTATAAATCCTTTTTGGCTCTACACTCTTTGGGACGACCTCCACCTCATGCCAGGATGCGCCTTCGAGGATTTCACCTCCGCTTCTGCTGGAGACTTCCGCGACGACATCTTCAGAGGCTCTTAATCCTCTGAAACCCTCAGCTATCCGTCCCCCGATCCTTAGAAGGCCCTCACCCACCAGGTACGATCCCACTATGTCGCCGGCGACCATTCCGGTGGAATAGAGGGAAGAGTCGTAGTTGACGTAATCAATGCCTCCCCAGAACTGATCATTCCAGAGGCTGCGAATCCACTGCGTAAGACTCGGTAGCCCCAGAAGATGAGTAAGACCGAACCCTGAAGTAAGAGTATCTCCAAACCCGGCCCAAAAATCGGCCTGTCCCTGCAGCGTGAAGAAGGCTCTTACCGCACACAACCCTTCTGGATCAATTAGCCTCAGTGGATTGTTAAAACAGTAGGCGTAGAGATTCAGGCCGGCGCCGAACGGATCAGCTCTTAAGTATCTACCGGTAGTGGGATCATAGTAGCGGTTGAGGTTGTAGTAGAGGCCGGTCTCAGGATCGTAGTACTGTCCCGGGAAGCGAAGATTGTTGGTAATGGTCTCTACCTGTACCTGGCAATTTCCGAAGGAGTCATACACCGCTTCCCAGACAATGGCACCGCTGGTGGTAACGATCTTCTGTGGGGTACCCAGGTGATCATTCCGGTACCAGTAATAAACTCCTGCTATTTTGACAAAGAGCGGATTGGTGGACCACCCGGAGCCGGGTATCCAGCCGTAGGTCCCTAACTCCTGGCCAGTGGAGTCGTACTCTCCTACCAGTCCCTCATCCGAGTATACAAAGTACGTTCTTGTACCGTCAACTTCTTTCCAGAGCCTTCGTCCGAAGGGATCGTAGTAGTACTTGCTGGTCGTGGGTTGTGGGTCGTTGGTTGTGACTTCCACAAGGCGGTCTTCGATGTCGTAAGAATACTCGGTGACAACACCATTGTCGTTCTTCTGTACAGTATTGCCGTTTGCATCGTAGGTGAAAGATACGCTGTCGTAACCGAGAAGCTCATTGTTGGCGTTGTAGTTCCAGGTACCCGTGGTAGAAGATGAACTGAGACGATTCCCAAGAAAGTCATACGTGTATGACTCGTCGT
>JALXAI010000462.1 GCA_026992215.1 Desulfobacterales bacterium
TCCAAATTAGCGGTGTCAATAAAGAACTTCATCAATCTACTCCTCCCTGAATGCTCGCATCTTATCTTTTAAAGTGTACATCCTATCTTTTGTTGCTCGCAACATTTTATTTCAGGTCTCCCGCCCTGCCTCTGCCAGGTACTTGTCCCTGCATTTTTTACTGCAAAAATAATATGTCCGATTTCCGTGTCTCGCCTTTATTGCCGTCCCTTTTTGAATGAAAGTCTTACAATAGGGATCTTCAACCATCTCTTCGTAAGATGATCGGCCGGAATAACCCGATTCATATCTGGCAGTGTTTCCTTCGGTAGCAGCACCTTTCTTTCTGAAATACCGATATAGAAAGAAAGCCAGTAATATGAGAATTGCAACTTTCATTCATTCATCCCACCACCCGGTTTCAAGTTTTTCAACTTTCTCGCCTTCCGGCGGAAGGCTGTCAAGTAACTCTGCAACTGTTTTACCAAAAACCGGGTGAATCTTGTCGGGGGCAATCTCAAAAAGAGGTTCAAGGACGAAGCGCCTGTCCTGCAGGAAAATATGAGGAACAACAAGATCTTTGCTGGAAATGATTTCGTCCCCAAAAAAGAGGATATCCAGATCTATTATCCTGGGTCCCCATCGCAAAACTCTCTTCCTTCCCATTTTGTTTTCGGTTTCTAACAGGAGTCCCAAGAAATCAAGCGACGACAAACCGGTGGATATTTCCGCGGCTCCGTTAATAAACCAGTCCTGCTCCTTGAAACCCACAGGCTCGGTCAGGTATAGAGACGAAACTTTTACCACTTCGGCCGCCGACGATTTATCCAGGTATTTCAGGGCGGCACGGCAATTCCCGGTTCTATCTCCCATGTTGGAGCCAAATCCTATGTGAACGATCGTGGGCACCGACCTTTCCCCGGTATCTAAAAGTTGAGCTTCGCCATTCTGGCTACGGCTTCCTCAATTCTACTCTTATCTACCGTTAGCGCCATCCTGAAATAGCCTTCACCAGCTTCCCCGAACCCGTTGCCTGGAGTTACCACAATTCCGGCTTCTTTCAATAAAAGAGAAGCGAACTTCGCAGAACTGTAACCTGGTGGAACTTCAGACCAGACGTAAAACGTGGCCACCGGTTTTTCAACGTTTAGCCCCACCTTTTTCAGCCCATCAACAAGGATGTCCCTCCTATCTTTATAGATACTGCAATTTTCGATCACGCAATCCTGGCTGGAATCAAGCGCCGTAATTCCGGCAATTTGAATGGCGTTAAACACACCGGAGTCAACGTTGCTTTTTATCTGTCCGAGCCCCGATACAACATCGGCATTCCCTACTGCAAAGCCTAACCGCCACCCGGTCATATTATACGTTTTGGAAAGAGAATGAAATTCTATTCCCACCTCTTTCGCTCCTGGAACTTCAAGAAAACTGATAGGCCTGTAACCGTCGTACGCAAGCTCGGTGTATGCCGCGTCGTGACACACTATCACGTTATACCTGTTTGCAAAATCAATAACTTTCCGGAAAAATTCCTCATCGGCAACAGCCGCCGTGGGATTGTTGGGATAGTTGATAAACAGCAACCTGGCTTTGCCGGCAATATCTTCAGGGACATTGTCCAGGTCTGGCAAAAAGTTGTTTTCTTTCCTCAGCGGCAGAAAATACGAATCGCCTCCGGCAAACATCGTGGCCGTGTGATAGACAGGGTAGCAGGGGTTTGCGACAAGTGAAAGGTCACCGTCATTGATGAAGGCCAGCGGTAAATGAGCAATTCCTTCCTTGGAACCAATAAGTGTAACCACTTCGGTTCCAGGGTCAAGCGATACCCCGAATCTCTTTTTGTACCACCTGGCCACAGCTTCCTTGAAGTCATTCATCCCCGAATAAGAAGGATAACGATGTGTACTGGGGTCTTGCACGGCCTTTTTCAGGCTTTCTATTATATGCGGTGGCGTTGGCAGGTCGGGATCTCCCACTCCGAGGTCGATTACGTCGACACCCTTTTCCACTATTTCAGCCTTCATACGATCAATTTCTTTAAACAGGTAGGGGGGCAGCTTTTTTACCCGGTCAGCCTTCTCAATTTTCATCTCAGTCTCCTTGCTCTCCGCGTATCATCTCAAACCAAGAACATCCTGCATGTCATACATCCCGTTTGGCTCATTCACGACCCACATGGCAGCCCTCACGGCACCACGGGCAAAATTGTCCCTGCTGTGAGCCTTGTGAGTAACCTCTATACGTTCACCAACTCCTCCGAAGATCACGGTATGCTCACCGACTATATCACCGGCTCGGATAGTCTGGATTCCTATTTCTTCTTTTTTGCGCTCCCCGATCATCCCGTGCCGACAATAAACACCTACGTCTGCCAGCTTCCAGCCTCGAGCGTTGGCAAGCACCTCGGCCAGCTTCATTGCCGTGCCGCTAGGTGCATCTTTTTTATGATGATGGTGAGCCTCCACGATCTCTATGTCAAATCCTTCCCCAAGGTACCTTGCCACTTTTTCTACCACCCTGAACAAAACGTTGACCCCGACGCTCATGTTCGGGGCAAGCACGCAGGGGACGTTTTCTGCAAGTTTACGCGCCTCGGCCAGGTGTTCTTCAGTGAACCCGGTACTCCCTATCACTATCGGTCGCTTTCGCTCCGAGGCAAGCTTCAGGTGGCGCAGGGATACTTCGAAATGGGTAAAATCAATTATGACATCTCCTTTATCGATAACTTCTTCCAGACACGATGAGACGGGAATCCCCAGCGGTCCCGTTCCAACCACTTCTCCCACATCCTTCCCCACGGCGGGGTGATCAGGTCGTTCAAAGCTGGCGGCAAGTTCTATGCCCTCGGTATCCAGCACCGTCTTTATTATTCTGCCGCCCATACGGCCTGCCGTGCCTGCAACTATTGCTCCAACCATACTAAATCTCCCGTTTTATGTGTCAAATAAGACCGTACTGTCGCAAAGCGTTTTCGAGTTTTTCCTTGCTACTTTCCTTCATGGGTGCCAGGGGCAACCGCACCTCGTCGCTTGGTATCTTGCCCATCATCTTCAACGCGGTTTTAACCGGTGCAGGGTTGGTTTCCACGAACATCGCGTGGCAAAGGGGAAGCAGACGATAGTAAAGACTCTGAGCTTCCGAGAATTTACCCTCGTCAAACAACCTGCAAAGATCCGACATGTCCCTTGGAGCAATGTTGGATACAACGGATATTACTCCGCGTCCTCCCACACAGAGAAGAGGGAAAGTCAGGTAATCCTCTCCGGATATCACTGCAAAATCATCGTCGCACATGGATATTATATCCGTTATTTGTTTCATGGAGCCGGAAGCTTCTTTTATACCGACGATATTGGGAACCCTGGAAAGCCTGGCAATGGTTGCAGGTTCCATGTTAACAGAAGTTCTTCCCGGGATATTATAAAGGATTATTGGAATGTTAACGCTTTCCGCCACTTTTTTAAAATGCTCGTAAAGCCCGTCCTGCGTAGGCTTGTTGTAGTAAGGGCAAATCATGAGCGCCCCGTCGGCACCGGCCTTTTTCGCATGTTCCGTCAGATGAATTGCTTCCGCAGTGTTGTTGGACCCGGTACCGGCAATCACCGGTATCCGTCCCTTTACCTGCTCAATGGCAATTTCTATCACTCGTTCGTGCTCTTCCATGGACAATGTGGCTGACTCACCGGTTGTTCCGCACGGGACAATTGCGTTGGTACCGTTTTCGATCTGAAACTCAATTAATTCCCTGTACGTTTCCTCGTCCACAGAACCATTTTTAAATGGCGTCACAATAGCTACCATGGCTCCTTTAAACATAAGCTCCTCCCTTGTTGTTCGTTTCTAAGCCTCGTAAATAGCCAGGTTCCTCCCACAAT
>JALXAI010000463.1 GCA_026992215.1 Desulfobacterales bacterium
AAGAAATAGCCCTTCAAGGCGGGCACCCACGAACTGGGGAATTATCTCCGTAAAAAGCCTCCATCCCTGCGAAGCGGTGAAGGTCACGGGAAGCATTCCGCCGGCACGTGCTATTCCTATCAGTTTTTCGGCCGCTACCTTTTCCGAAGGATTGATTTCATCCACGTACACGTAAGGGTGACCGTTGGCGTAAACCTGGGCCATGGCATAGAACGGGTTGCCCGCGGGTGTGATGGGGAAACCGACATAACAGATTGGATGCTTATCGAAGGCGATCTGGCTCAACACGAGCCCCGCCACGGTACCACCCATCTCCGTGTAGAAATTCCCCGGATCAAGAGTCACTCCCGCGTCTTCGACCCTTGCAGGTTCCTTTTTCTGCACCTCTGCCGGCCACCCTTTTGCTCTTTCAAACGCAACCTTGATGGCTTCCAGATAATAGTTGAGAAGCTCCTTGTTTTTCAGCACCGCGCCCGGGAAGCCGCTCAAAAGAATGTTCTGATCCTTTTCAAAATCGAACGGAAACCCCAGCATCTGCAACGCCTTGAACAGGGGCGCCACAGCCACAAGATTCGATACTATCTTGTCAGAGCCGGTTACTTCTTCCATTATGCCGTCCATGTCCAGAGTTACGATGGTGCAGCTGGCCAGCGCAGCCACCTTTTGCACAAGCCTCTTTTGATCAACGTTCAGGCTTCGCAGGTTAAGGTCAAACATCTTCTGGCTGACCCATTCCATCATCCTGGTTGCGTCCCAGCCCTTAGATATTTCCCGGAGCTCCCTTACAAGTGACCTTATCTGTTCGTCGTAAGCTTCTATTAATTCCTCTCTCACTTCCTCGGGAGATATCCTCGTATTTATGATGAGGTACCCGGTGGGATGTAAATTATCAAAAAACACGTCGGGCTTTGTCTTCAGGTCGCCGTAATTGGTGACCGTCATAACGTAGTACGGGAAACTCAGCATGGCATCTTTGCGCTCGATGGGCTCAGGAGCAATAAACGTGGCGGACAGGACGGGAGTGCCACGCTTGGAAGATCCAAACTGCCATGCCATTCCCGCCCACAGTCCTTTTTGAGTAAAGAAGTTGGAAAAGATGCGGTTGATCGCGATACCTCTTTCTCCTGCCAGGCTCGCCACTCCAATGGCGAAATAACCGATATCCTTAACGAATTTTCTCAGTTGTTCCCGTTCTTCCGTAAGTTCCGCCGCGGGAGGCTCCCTGAATACTCCACCCTGATTAATGAAATCGGATCTCAGCTTCTTTGCCAGCACGTACTGGCTGATTTCGGTTTGCTTGGCAACGGCTCTATCCTCGATCAGCCTGTCCAGAATTTCGTATAGCCTCGCTTCCCTGGCCTGCCTGATGTTGGAGTATCCCACGCCCTTGGGAGAAGCTTGATCCGACGATCCGGCCACGTCGTCACCCAGAAGAATCGACTCGAGTTCTTTCCGGTCACTCAGCTCCTTTTCCTTCAACATGGAGCTCAGGTGCTCAAGTTCGTCTACGATCTTTCGAACCCCGGAAGATGCTTTTTTCTCATCAAGCTTTTCCGCGAGCGTACCCGCAACTTTTTCCAGTTCTTCCACGCCCGCAAAAAATGCATTCAGGAGTTGCTCATTTTCCGCCATCATTGACTGTTGCTTGAGCCTGTAACGAGTCAGGGCATCCATGCCAATCGTCAACTGAAGCATTTCCCACTTGAGACTGTCCCTGAATTCGGGCTTCATCTCGCCTTCGTCGTTAAACAAAAAAGCGTACCTGAATTGCTGAAGATTGTATTTGTAATGTTCCCACTGTTTTTGAAGCCCGTCGAAGAAATCCTCAACGATCTCTTCCGCTTCCCTGACAATCATGTTTTCGAGATCAATTTGCCAGTTGAGCTGATCCCTGTATCTTTCGAGCTGCTTTATCACAAAACGCGCAGCCGTGTTTATGGGTTCCCACTCTCCGGATTGAGGATTTTTCCTGAGCATGGCACGGTACCTTGGATCCTGTGCAAGCCAATAGGTAATCGGCTTGAACTCTCTGCCCCACTCTCTCCACGGCTTCCCGATATCGGCAGGGTTAACCGGAGCGACCCGCTTCCTCAGTCGTCCCACGAATACAACTTCCGGCAACATCCCCGCGTGTGCCATGGCATAAGCCAGGTTGTCAGGGTCTTCCCCAAAAAACTTGCCGGTTTCGGGACAAGGTGTAACATCCCACCTGATTGCCGAGAACCCAAGACGATCTGCCAGGTACCAGAATTCCTGCATCGCCACCCTGTTACCGGAATGTCCAAGGCCTACCAGTATGTTCGGGAATTCTGCCGCCAGGTTAATCAAATTCCACTGAACTTTCTGGTTCCCGAGGATATACTTTCCAATGGGAGTGGTCAGGGTGCCCATGCCGAGAAGGGAACTGGCCGAGCATTCTCCACCTGTGTTCGAGTAGACCTGGGTATCGGTAATAACTATAAAGTTCAATACGCTGGGCATCCTCTTGCGGATTACATAGGCCCTCTGGCGCAACGCATTGAGCCACGCCGGAAGCCCTATCACCGAGCCCCCGTCCCCACCCTGGCTAACCACGTACCTGCGACCTTTTTTCAGAAAACCGTACCTGATCGCCAGTTCCTCGGACATCGCTATTGCTTCCGCAAACGCAAATCCTCCGCCGAAAACGGTTCGTCCTCCCTTGACCTTCTGAGCCACTTCGCAGGTTTTATTAAGGGTTTCGCTCATGCACCCCGTTTCACACGTAAACGTGATCTCCGGGACTTCCCCCCTGGCAAAACTCATTAAAATGGCCATGTAGATGGGAATGGCAAGCACCTGAGCTTCCGCGCAGGTAGGGCAGGCAGAATGCCCGCTGGCTACCGCCATGGTTCTGTAGCGCGCGTGGATATGAGACGAATTCGTGGCTATATCGCTAAGGAAGCTTCTCGCCATCTCTGATTCAGCAAGCATCAATTCCGGGTACCTGGGGAAAATATCCACCAGGATATCCCTTATTTCATTTATCAGGGGATCGTTGGTAAACGTAAATGCCTGGATAACATTGGGTGCCATCACGCGGCTTACCCCTCCGGTCAGTTCTAGGAACGTGGTCTGAACATCCCTGGACACCGCTTTCAGGTACGGACTCAAAACAATATCGACCTTGCCACCGGAAACCATGTGGTCAAGATTTTCACCTTCTTCCAGCAGGCCGAGCTTCGCCAATCGGCGCACCGCCACGTTTGTGCCGACAATCGATGAACGCTTGTGCTGGTCGATCACACCCATCAAACGGGTTCCAGCCAGCTGCACCCTTGAAGCCATATCCATCTCAATATGGCCTTCTTTCGTGTGCAACAGTACTACCACATTCGCTTCCTGGCGTATAATCACCCGATCCGGGCTTCCATCGTCGCTAAAAACTGTCCTTGAAACCAGAAGAGGTCGCCTGGCACCATGGTCTCCATAGATAGGGAAAAGTTCGTACTGCTCAACACGACAAACCGGCTCTCCATTTTTTTGAGCTATGGATTCTCCGCAATAAACACGATTTACATTAAAAGGAAAATCCTTGATCTTACCGGTTTCCTCTTCTAGCCACCTGCTCAACTCTTCACCGGCTTTCCCTTCGAGAACCAGGCATTCGCCCCCCTGGTAAAGAGGTACGTCGGGATAAAACGTGGCCGGTAACTCATCCTTGAGGTGAGGCGTCAGGTACGGACATCGCTTCTGGCAAAGGCCACAGTTCGTGCAGTGATCTTCCGCCGGACCCAGGAGCCTCATACCTTCAGGAGTTGGCGTGGCCTTCAACTCACTGCATGAGGGCACGCATCTGAAACACTGAGTGCACAGGTCCCTGTTAAGCA
>JALXAI010000464.1 GCA_026992215.1 Desulfobacterales bacterium
TGGTTCTTTACCAGCTTTACCGTTTTGTTGACCACCTCTTCAATGCGTAACGTTTCAAAGGAAGGCTTATCCTTTCTTGAAAAATCGAGCAGGTTCCTAACTATCTCTCCAGCCCTGTCTGCCTGGTTCAGAACATCGAGTATCAACTCCTTTTCCTCGGGATCAAGCTTGTCCTCGCATTCCTCCAGCAGGGTTTCCGCGGACAAATATATGTTGTTCAGGGGATTGTTAAGCTCGTGGGCAATCCCAGCAGAAAAGGTTCCAATGGCCGCGATTTTTCTCGATTGAACCAGGGCCTCCTGGTGAGTTTCCAGTTCCCGTGCCATCCTGTTAAATGCATGAATCAGTTCACAAATTTCATCCTCGGTGTTGCATTCGTAGGGTATCGGGCTAAAATCCCCCCTGGCAACTCGTTTCGTGGTCTCCTTGATCAGGGTAAGCGGCTCCAGCAACCTGGAGAGTATCTGTAGCACAAGGAGCTGCAAAACCAGAACAATGGCAAAAAACAGGATCGGAATCACCATGGTCCTGTTTATCGCGTCGTGGATGTTCTTTCTTTTCGTTTTCAAAAGATGAGTGGCAAAATCGACCAGCGCCTTCCCGTGTTTCCTGATTTTATCGAGCCTTTCGGCGTCAATCGCCCCATTTTCCCTGAAAGATGACATCACGTCCCTGTATTGACTGATGTGCTCCAGAAATTTTCCGAACTCTTTGTCCCCGGCGATCCTCCTTATGTCTCCCTCGTACTTCTCTACAAACTTCTCAACCTCCGAGACGTACCTAAGATTTTCACCCAGGTCCTTCTGGTCATGATATAGTAAAAAGTTTTTTTCAAACCGCCTCCCTTCCAGAATGTCGCTCAAAAGGTCATCAAAGTGCTCGGCAAGTGCCATCTTGTACTTGATGGATCGAACACTCCCCCAGTAAAGCAGGGCAACAATGCAGGTAAAAAAGAGGCTTATAACAAATACACCAATAGTCTTACTTCGGATAGTCTTAAACATGGTATTTTCATCAAAATTTCTAATGTATCAGACTGAAATTGTGAAAGGTTTCTCCTTCACACTTTAAAAAACCCGCACGCGCAATTCGGGAAATTCCTTCTATTTATATTTGTATATTCATCGTGAAGCAACACAAAAGTACACCTTTTATCCTCAGGCGGCCATGTTATGTTTTTTCCCTCGCAACTCCCATGCACCCGTATTTTAAAGGGCACCATCCTTTTCACAGGCAAATGACCTCTCACATGTGTCCCCTCCCCCGTCACGATTACTTGTTACCTGCCTTCAACTACCTATGCCAGTGGATGCCATGTTTTTGCATACTTCATGCACCGTACCGAGATTTTTCTGTCCCTATACGCCGGAGGCGGATCTTCGACCCTCCGATGGCGGAACTTCGACCCTGAGTTTTTTTAAGTTTTATTTAGTTTTAAGTAAGAATCACTTGCGTCTAGGCGGTCCGGTTCATCCTTGCAATTGTGGTACGCCGATTGGATCAACGACAAATTTCCACTTCCGCATCCTGTCTATCCATGAATATATCCCATCAGGGACGTACCGTTTCCCGCGAGTCCAGGTTCCCCGTCCACCCTGATAACTCGAGGGTTCACTTAAATCAAAGAATCCCGTTACGTTTTTCTCTTTTTAATCTTTCCGCCAGCCATCCCAGCCGTACCCTGCCATCGAGGCTGTCGGCTCCCTTGCAAATTTCGTCGAACACCGGCACGTAAGGCTTTATGTCAAGTAGCGGTGTGCCATCATACACATCCACTCGTCTTATGAAAAGGCGGTGGTTTTCGATTCTTTCCAGTTCAACCACCGAGCATCCAATGGGGTTTGGGCGTCTCGGGCTTCGAGTGGCAAATACTCCCCTTAGTTCTCTGTCACCCCTGGGATAACAAACAAGATCGTAATCTGCTGAAAGGTGAAAGTGAAAGAGCAAGATAATATGTGAGAATCCGTCCAGATCTTTCAACCCTTCGGAAAATTGAGGGAAAATATCAACATGCCCTCTGTTCTCGGGGCTGTAGACACCCTGTGGCGGTGGTTTCTCCCGGTCTTTTTGATACGGGCTGTGGATAATGCCAATGGGTCTGTATACAAATGATGAATATTCCATTTTTTCCATTGAATTTTACCCCTGGAAGTGGTTTATGTAAATTATTTCGGCAGTCGGGCAGCATCTTCAACCGTCAACCGTTCAGGAGGGCTACCACCATGAATAACAATGCCAGACAAAGTGCCAAGGAACTTTTGGAATTTGCACTCGAAATGACCAGGGAGTGCGGTGCTACAGCAATGAAATACTACGGCAGGGGTGATCCGAATGTCAAGTTCGATGATGATCTGATAACGGAGGCCGAAAACGCAATTGTGAGCACGGCCGGGAGAAACCTCGAGAGGTTGAGTGTAAAGCCGGTCATATACGGCGAGGGTAAAATCGGCACCTCGTACAAGCACGGTGGGGGAGGATATCTCTGGGTAATTGATCCTATTGACGGTACAGCCAGTTTCCAGGCAGGAATTCCGGTCTGGGGAATTTCTGTCGCGCTCTTTGAAAACTTCTGGCCCATTTTCGGTATTTTTTACATGCCGGTTACTGATGAACTTTACTGGGCAATGGAAGGAGACACGGCTTACAAGAACTCGGAAAAAATAGAGATAGGCGAGATTCACGAAATAGACAACGAGTCTTTGTTGCTCACGTATTCCAGGTTTCACCAGGATTATTCGTCCACTTTTCCAGGGAAAATCAGGAACCTCGGATCCGCCGCAGCCCACATCATGTACGTGGCTTCCGGAAGGGCCGAGGGAGCACTTTTTAAGAACGTCAGTTTCAAGGATCTTGCAGCGGCTCAAATCATTTTAAACGCCGCCGGGGGTGAAATTATTTTCCTGAACGGCCAAACTTTCCACCTGAACGACTACATAGACGGCCAGAAAATTACCGAGACACTGATTGCAGTGCCCAGAGGAGAATTCCGTTACATAAGCGGGTATATAAAGTAGATTGCTTTCAGCACGGAGCGGGGCAACGAATGGATATCGAGAGATTGAAGGAACTGTTGATCACATACAAGGAAGGCTCCATCGAGCTAGAGCAGCTTATCGGGGAACTTCGCAAGCTTCCCTACGAAAACTTAGGATTCGCGATGCTTGACCGGCATCGCTGCCTCAGGCTGGGTTTCCCGGAAATCGTTTACGGCGCGGGAAAAACAGGCAAACAGTTGCTGGAGATCATGCGTTCCTTGAGCAGTTACGGAGAAAACGTTATTGCAACCAGGGTGACACAGGAAAAAGCAGACTTCGTGCGGAAAGAACTCCGGTCTGTTGAGTACTTCGAAGAAGCAGGAATACTGCTCCTGAAACAAACCCCGATCAAGAAAAAAGGTCATGGAATCATCACGGTCGTAACCGCGGGGACTGCCGATATTCCCGTGGCCGAAGAGGCATACCTTACGGCGGAGCTCCTGGGCAATAACGTTGAAAAACTTTACGATGTCGGAGTCGCCGGGATTCACCGCCTGCTGGACAACATGGAACTCCTGCGCCAGAGCAGAGTGATAATAGTGGTGGCAGGCATGGAAGGAGCCCTCCCAAGCGTGATCGGAGGACTGGTAGGGAAACCTGTAATCGCTGTTCCTACAAGCGTAGGTTACGGGGCTCACTTCGGAGGTATAGCTCCCCTTCTGAGCATGCTCAATTCATGTGCTCCCGGTGTTTTGGTGGTAAACATCGACAACGGTTTCGGGGCAGCTTTTGCCGCCACATTAATAAATAGCGAGTAATATCCCGTAAATACACGGTATCCAGCAGGTGTTACCGGCGCAGGCAATTATAATTTAAGGGTCAGAATTTATTCCCCTTGACATTTTAACATACAATATCGAAAATAATTTGATTTTCCCGCAAATTGAGTTAGATAAATAAATGAAGAATATGAACAAAATTTCGCAGAGTTAGAAAAGCACACAGGAGATTACAAAATGGCCAGGGAATACAGGCCCAATATCAGAGAAGCCAGTGTAATTTCAAGACTAGACCACGCGAAAGAGGCTCGCAAGCTGGAGGCTCTTCAGCAGTTGAGGATGAACCTTGATCTGCTGAGCAGCCGCATAGCCATGAAGTTAATAGAAACCAAGCTCATCGAAACTACCAGCAAGCTTGATCTGGAAGAGCAGATATACAATTGCCTTAAAGGGCTCATCACCGCCGAAGACTTCGACATACAGTTCAAGGTGGCTAATATCAGGAACCTTGTTCCGAGGCCGAATTTCATAAGCCTTTACCTGACGGCATTTATCATTGAGGATCTCATTAACCACCCGTGCATAGTCGATATATACGGAACGGATGAAGAAATATACCGCTGCGTTAATGAGCAGATCTTCAAGGTAATCAGACTTTGAAAAAACCTCTTTTGAGCACGTGGCATCGCCGCAGCCTTACACGGGCGCCCCTGCTTCGCTATAACAGGAAGAAATAAGAGCACCGCCCACCAGCGCAAGAGCGGAAAGCACTCTTAAAAGAGCCCTATCAGACATCTACCGGAAGACAGGAACGCTGCTCCGAGTTTTTATTCATCAAAGGGATTTTCCAGTACAATAGTCTGTTCTCTTTCCGGCCCTACGGAAACAAGCTTTACGGGCGTACCCGTTAATTCTTCCACTCTTCTGATATAGTTCTTGGCATTTTCAGGAAGGTCGGTAAATTTCCTGACATTGGTTATAGGCTCTTTCCACCCGCGCAACGTCTCATAGACAGGTTCGCAATCTTCCAGAATCTTAACCTGCGGTGGGAAGTAATCCAGTTTTTCTCCACGGTACCTGTAAGCGGTACAAATCTTCAACGGGTCAATTCCCGTCAGAACGTCCAGTTTCGTCACCGCAAGCCAGCTCAACCCGTTTAGCCTAACAGCGTTGTTTACCACGACGAGGTCCAGCCACCCACATCTTCGGGGTCTTCCAGTGGTAGCTCCGTACTCGCCACCACTTTGCTGGATATGCCTGCCGATCTCGTCGGAAAGTTCAGTCACGAAGGGGCCGCCGCCAACCCGGGTTGTGTACGCTTTACAAATCCCTATAACCCTGTCTATCTGGGTTGGGCCAATCCCGGAACCGCAGCACGCATTACCGGCCACAACATTCGATGAAGTAACATAAGGATAGGTTCCATGGTCTATGTCAAGATGAGTACCCTGGGCTCCTTCAAAAAGGATACTGGCACCTCTTCCGAACGCCTTTGAAAGTTCCCTGCTAACGCTGCCGACGTACGGGCGCAACCTCTCGGAATATTCCAGGTAAGTTCTGTATATCTTTTCAGTATCCAGAGGTTCCGCTTCAAGAAATTTCGTTAAAATAAAGTTCTTCTCAGCCACGTTCTTTTCCAGCTTCTCGATGAAGATTTCGGTATCCAGCAAATCGTTCATCCTTATGCCCGTTCTCGCAACCTTGTCCTCATAACACGGTCCGATCCCGCGCCCCGTGGTGCCGATTTTTCCCTTACCTTTTTTTTCCTCTCTGGCAACGTCAAGGGCCTTATGATAGGGCATGATCACGTGCAGGTGTTCACTTATCACCAGGTTTTCCGGAGTGACCCTCTGACCGTTTTTCTCAAGCCTGTCAAGCTCTTCGATCAGCACTCCCGGATCGAGCACCACACCATTTCCTATCATGCATACTTTACCCTGGTGAAGTATACCGGAAGGTATCAGGTGGAAAATGTACTTTTTGTTGTTTACTACCAGAGTGTGTCCCGCGTTATTCCCCCCCTGGAACCTCACGATGTAATCGGCATCTTCGCTAAATAAATCTACAACCTTTCCTTTTCCTTCATCTCCCCACTGGGTGCCAATAACAACTACTGCAGGCATCAATCCCCCTTTCTATCTTATTATCCAAGCGGTTACTCCGTGCATCACGAAAAGGCCAAAAGAAAAACCAAACCGCTTGCACTATTACTTCAAGTGTGACTTAATAAAACTCACTCGATTTCCAACCGAACAATTAAGAAAGATTTTGGAAAAAAGTCAAGTTAATAAAGAGAAATCCGGTGCTTTTTTTGAGCATGCAACCAGCTATAGACCAAAGATTCCAGAAACGGATTGCTGCCTCATTGATTTTCCTTTGCATTCTCCTGGTTCCTCTACTGGCATTTTGCAAGGAACTTCCTAACACGGGACGCGTAATCTGGGTGGACGACGGAGATACGTTTGTTCTGGCAAACGGTGAAAGAGTTCGTCTCGTGGGGATTAATTGCCCCGAAAAACCCCACGGCCAGCGTCCGGGAGAGTGTTTTGGGAGAGAAGCCACGCTTTTTGCCATCAGGCTTCTCAAGAACAAAACGGTCAGGCTGGAATACGACAAGGTAAAGAGAGACCGGTACCACAGGCTACTGGCGTACGTGTTTCTACCATCTGGTGAAATGGCAAACCTTATCCTGGTTCGTAGAGGTTTCGCTCACGTACTGACCATTCCTCCAAACACGAAATACCGGCCACAATTACTCCGCGCACAGAGGCTCGCGCTGGACGAAAATGCCGGATTATGGGGGCATTGCAAGCCGGAAAAAAAGGAATATTACTACGTCGGCAGCCTGAAAAGTCACATATTTCATCGCCCTTCGTGCAAGTTCGGGCACATGATAAGCTCAAGGAATATCATCGTTTTCCCAACCAGAAAACAGGCTTTTTACCAGGGCTTCGCTCCGTGCAGGAGGTGCAAGCCATAGAATGTTTTCGCAGAAACAGGTAGCGTTCCAGCCCTTTTCAACTTACCCGATCCCAGCTGTTCAGGAGCGCGCGATAAGAGAAAAACAGGCTTCACCTGGGGACAGCCCATAACAGCCACTGAAGACAAAAAGCGTAACATGGTTGAAGAGGTCCAAGTAGTTGAAGAAGTTTTTATGTATCCCTCTTTCCCTTTCACTGCTTGAAATCCGAAGGGACTGTGGGATTCCCCATTAGTAAGCCGGGCATGAGAAAACAGGAATGTAAACCTCTTTGAAAGGAAACAAACATGACCAGTGAATGTTTTCAATTTTGTCGGGATTCCAATGTAGCAGGCACATTTGAGCGTTTTACTTGGAAACCACTGAAACACCGGAGGTATCCGCCTCCAGTAGAGGTTTAGACTTGGATTCAATTATTTCATCTCCACCGTCGGTTAACAAACGCGCGGGGTTATGTTCCACCTTCATCGTAACAACGCCGCCAAGAAAACTGATCTCAAAATTCCTGTCGGCAAAATTCTGGTTTTTCAGCGTTTGTTTTACCTTTTTCCACTGAAGCTTTATCTGCCTGTACACAAGCATGGCACCCCAGAAAAACAAAAGGATAGCAGCCACGACCGCCCACAGAGGTGTTGCCAGTACCGTGCCCATCGCAACGACCACGGTCATCAGTAAAAAAACGAGAAACACCTGGGCCGCAATGATCAGGTAAAGGTACAACAATCCCTCTCCAAACTTGACTTTCTTACTATCCTCTTTCAGAGATTCGTCCTTGCCGAAAAATTTATTAAAAAACATGTTTTCTCCTGCTTATTGGCAAGTTGCTATTTGGTGCATCCGACCACGGAGATTAATTTAAGCAAATTTTATTCCAGTAATAGCTGCTTATCCTTCTTCTCTTCGAGCAACTTGATCTCAAGCCTGTACTTTTCAATATCTTTCTCGTTTTCAATGGCCTGTTTCGAAAGCTTGTAACGAAGATAAATCACCCAGCATATCAAGGCACCAAGGAAAACAGAAACACCTAGAAAAAACCACTTGAACTCTTTTATCGTCTTCACGCTCAACTTCGCGAATTCGCCCACAAAGTTCGGCACCATCCACATCAACAGCACCAGCACCAGGATAGCTAACCCTAGCGGAAACACGCTAACCTTCGTGGCCTGAGACAAAAACGAACCCAGGGCACCACGTGATCTGGCCCCCGAATCGTTTTCTCCCTCGCCGCCACCATAAAGCAGCGCCAGGTACGCCTTTATAATAAAGGCAATTATCAGAACAAGCCCTATCGGAATTCCGACAGCGGCAGCCAGCCACGCCCTGAAAGGAAACGGTATTTTCTCCGTTTCTATTTTAATGTGGTAATTGGACAGCGGGCCGAAATTGTTTTCAAAAACCACCTTCTCATAGGTGCTGAGAGTCGTCCCGTCAGTCTCAAAGACCTTGTAACCGTTTTTATCATAAACTATGACTCTCGACTTCTTCCCCGAGCTATTAAGAGCGGCAACAAAAACGGCAATCTCAATAAAGAAAAGAACCACTATACAAATAATAAGTACTGTCTTTTGATACCGTTGCCCGCTTAAAACATCAGCCAAAGTACCGCTATTGGCCATGTTTACTCCTTGACTAAAAAATTCGTCCCTTCATATCGCCTGGATCAATGCACATCACAGCCCCGCGAGATCCTTTTAGTCTCTTTTTTCTACAATCAGGTTATCATCACACACAAAACCTGTCAACAAACAAAACCATATGTAATATCCATATGTTATATGTTTTCTGACAGAGACTTAGAAGCTACTTCCGTTCCCGTCTTTTCCTGAATCCCATCACATTGGGTACGGTCCAGTAGGAATTATCATCTCCCGCGCCAATGTTAATCGCACAACTCCCTATAAAGTCAAAGGTCACACCTGCGTAGGAAAAGTAGAGCGAAGCGAGAGGCCCTCCTTCCAGGTGCTGAGCAGCCACCAGGTCAAGGGGTAATTTCAAAAGTATCTCGTTAAATTCGTACATCGAATAGGGTTTCTTGCAAAAGATAAAAAGGGCATTGCCTTTTTTGTCTTCGCCCAGTGCAACTTCGCACCATTTCTTGCCCTGTTTTCTGTCCCAGCGATTTTCTGCGGATCTCTTGATAAGCCTCAGGTTCTGTACCACGGTAGCATAGCTATTGATGACGTCTCGAATATTGTCCCTGTCGGTGTCAAAAATCTTGAATAAAGGCTGGTTTCCTGTTCGAGGATGAAATGCTGCCACCGATTTGTACAGGGAGCTGATCCTTGGGTTATTCACGTGAACAAAATTTTTCATATATCCCACATTGGACTTGTAGTCTTCCTGGAACATTCCCGCATTGACGCCGCCAATGAGCCCGTATTTAAGACACCATTGCTTAACCGTCATATTTTTTTCTTTCAGCTGGGAAGCACATAACAACACCAGCTCATAATATTCCGGATTTACTCTTATAATAACCATTTCCGGATCATCCGGCATGTCCGGGCGCCACTTAAACCTCCCCACGGCAAGCCCTTTGTCAAGGCGTTGCCAGAATCCGTCTCCACACCGGGACACTCCGGGATAAAATAAACAGCAACAACAAAAAAACCATGCAACAACAATACAGGACAGTTTTTTTTCCATGGCAAGATATCCCAGCCAGCTTCCAGAGACCCATTCACCTGGCAGCAGGACTCTGTTAAAAACCGGATTCCTTGCCGGTCATTGATTCTATCACAATTTTGATAATCAACACGCGTCTTAGATCCCCGTAAGTACGGGAGTTCGATAAACCGGAATAGTTCCTCATAATAGCGTCAAGCGCCAGTTTCTTTTCGGCCTCGTCTTCCACGAAGTATGCCCTTCCAAGACCTATAACGCTTCTGTACCTCATGCTCCAACCGCAGGGGCGATCCGACTCGATTACCATGACATCGGTGTCAAACTCAAAACAGACCCTGTTGTTATGCTTGATTGCTTCCACCTTTTTACCCTCGCGAGAGGAGTGCAGGTAAATGACTCCGCCAACGTAACCAAAACACAAGGGAACAAGGTAAGGAACACCATCATCGCAACACATGGCAATCCTGCAAACACTTGAGGCTGAAATTATTTCTTCAATCACTCCCGGATCGGTTATTTCTCTGTCTTTTCTTCGCATATTCTCCAATCAGACCAAAATGGGCGAGACGTTATTTCATAAAGCCAAACCCTCCCCTTATTTACCAACTTGTAATGCGGCCGTCACCCTTACGCAATGGTTCTTATTCTAAATATTACACGGATATTAACAGCTTCTTTTTCAAAAATCACGGACTTCGAGGAACTAAAGCGAGAAAACATGAAACTGGTTTTCAAGTTACGCACGATTCTGGCAATAATTCCCCTGGTCTATTCCCTGTTTTTCTCTTCAAATACCTTTATCGACGCTCCATGGTTACTAGTTCCCGGCAGCCTCTGCTTCGGAGCGGGAATTTTCCTGCGAATATGGGCACAGCAGTACCTGGGCTATAGAATACCCAGGAAATACAGAACGACCCGTAGAAAAAAACCTGTTACGAGCGGTCCCTACAAATTATGCAGAAATCCTGTTTACATGGGTAACACCCTTATCATAGCAGGCCTGTCAGCTTTTTTCGGCAGAGTTCAACTCGTGGCACTGGCTTCAACCTGGGCTTTTTTCGTGTACCATACGGTGATCACCGGGTACGAAGAACCCCATTTAAGGGAAAAGTACGGGAACTCTTACGCGAGGTACATGACCACAACGGGCAGATGGATTCCGTCCCCGGGAAAACTTCGTGAAGCCCTGAGAGATTCCAGTCCGTTTCCCTTTCACCTGGCTCTTCGTTTCGAGGTTCATAACCTCGGTTGGCTACTTCCTTTCGTTATCAGGTACCTATTTTTTCAGTAAGGAGTCCCCATTGACCGGGTAAATGTATCCGCAACAGATGTAAGAAGTAAGCTGGAAGTGACGGTACCGCTTTCTTAGCATTTCAATATTGTAATCTTTTTGTAAGCCTCCTGAAACTTTTCTCATGTACGGAAGTTTCAATGAAATTACATCTTGAATAAAAATCGTTCATGGAGATAATAAGGTATGCGCATATTGCTGGTTGAGGACGATTCTAGTATAGCGTCTTTTATACTCAAAGGGTTGAAACAGGCCGGGTATGCCGTGGATCACGCGACCGACGGTGAACAGGGTCTTCACATGGCGATGACCGAGACTTATGACACGGCCATCGTGGATATCATGCTGCCAAAGATAGATGGCCTGACACTTATCGAAAAGCTTCGATCCCGCAACCTGCTAACCCCTGTCATAATCCTGAGCGCTAAAAGGAGCGTGGATGATCGGGTCAGGGGCCTGCAAAGTGGCGGAGACGATTACCTGACAAAACCTTTCGCATTCTCCGAGCTTCTTGCCAGAATACAGGCTCTTATCAGAAGGGCCAGCCACACGGCAGAACCAACAACATTAACGGTTGGTGAGCTTTCAATGAACCTGCTTACCAGGGAAGTTAAACGAGGCAACGTTAAGCTGGATTTACAGCCAAGAGAATTTTCGCTCCTGGAATACCTCATGAGAAACGCCAACAGGGTCGTCTCCAAAACCATGATCCTGGAGCACGTCTGGGATTATAATTTCGACCCTCAAACAAACGTGGTGGATGTTCTGGTATGCAGACTGCGAAGCAAGGTAGACAAGGAATTTCCCGCGAAAATGATACATACCATAAGAGGTGTCGGGTATGTTCTTAAAGCCCCTTAAAAAACTGAGAAAAACCACGGCATTCAAGCTCACCCTCTGGTACTCCTCGGTTTTTATTGTCAGTTCCCTGATACTTTTCGTACTGGTTTACCTCCTCCTTTCCTCGGTGATCGAAAAAAAAGACAGGAAGATAATCGAGACGAAACTGGAAGAGTACAGCCTCCAGTATGAAAACGCCGGAAGGGATACAATGCTGGAAGAAATTCGACTGGAGAGGGTGAGCAACGACAGGGGAGGCTTTCTCGTAAGGGTAGCCGATCCTAACAACAGGACCATACTTTTGACGAAACCTCACAAGTGGAGAGGTATCAGGAAATCGGAGCTGGAAAGTGGGATTCCGCTTACATCCAGAAATTACTGGATACGGGTGCATGGGAACTTTGACGAAGACGGCAGCAGTGAAAACTCTTATGACGATATTCTTGAGGTTGCGACCCACAGGCTGCCCGACGGCTACATCCTGCAGGTGGGGAAAGACCCGGAAGAAAGGGAGGATTTCCTGGAACGTTTCCAGACGATATTTGCCGTCATCCTCATCCCGGCCATACTTCTGGGCCTTGCGGGCGGCTCTTTTCTTGCCCTTCGCGCTCTTAGACCCATAAAAGACCTGAATCGCACCGTGCAGGACATAATCAAAACAGGGAAAATGGACAAAAGGGTCCCTTCTAGCCAGACAGGTGACGAACTCGACGAACTGATCCAGCTTTTCAATGGAATGCTGGAAAAAATAGAAACCCTTATCACCGGCATGAAAGAAGCCCTCGACAACGTGGCCCACGACCTCAGAACTCCCGTTACAAGGCTCAGGGGTGTTACAGAAATGGCGCTCCAGTCGGATTCCACCAGGGATACTCTCAGAGAAGCCCTGATGGACTGTGCCGAAGAATCCGATAGAATGATGACTTTACTTAACACCCTCATGGATATATCGGAAGCAGAAGCAGGGGTAATGAAACTGAACCGCACCAGGGCAAACCTTGCCGCATCAATTAAAAAGGTTGCGGAATTGTACGAATACGTGGCCGAAGACAAAGGAATAAGCATTAATCTCAATGTACCTGACCGACTGA